>JABSRS010000005.1:0-19374 GCA_013214885.1 Gammaproteobacteria bacterium | reverse complement strand
AAAATACCATTACCGACCGCATGCAATAAGTGAGTCTTACCTACACCAGTGCCACGATATAATAATAATGGGTTATACGCGCCACCAGGGTTTTGCGCCACTTGAATAGCAGCAGCACGACCAAGTTGGTTTGATTTACCCTCAACAAAATTATCAAAGGTGTAGTTCCGATTAATATTGGAGGATAATACGGCTTGCGGTACATCGGGATCTTGTTCCCAGCTTGGGCGTAACACTGGCGGGGCTTTTTTTACTGGGGTCGATGGCTGCTGACTTTGAGCTGGTTTAGGAGCCGGCTTACTACCAATATCAAAGCGTAAAGTTGGTGCTTCATTACCCATCACATCAACTAGAAAATTATTGATGTTATCTAAGTATTTATCACGGACCCAATCAAGTACAAAACGATTCGGAGCGTATAGCGTCAAAGTATCGTCTTCAAGCACCGCTTGCAAGGGTCTAATCCACATGCTGTATTGCGTTGCAGGCAATTCATCCTGCAATCTATTTAAGCACTGTTGCCAAATCCACGCTGCCACAAAAATCTCCAAAAACCAACAACAAAAAGGTCAAACATTTTAGCCTTTGACAACGCAAATCACCAGCAAAACAATCAAAATTAAGCAATATATTTAACTATTTTTTGTTTAATAATTAGCAATAAATAAAAACTAGGATCATCCGCAGGATCCTTTTTAGGGTCGCCCACTTTTTTACTTAATAATCAATGCGTTACAAGTAACTCGTGGTTTAGCTATAATGACCCTAGATCAATTGTTTAAATTATGTGTGATCTGAAACACCATAAATAGCACGATAAATAGCTTTTATGATTGACAAATGGCCTGTCATTTTTTAAACTCTTGCGTCCCTTTTACTAGGGTGTGTAAGTTGTAATACTGCAATTTACCCATATACTGTACAGTATAAATTCGATCGAGTTATTAAAATGAAACGTACTTTTCAACCAAGCGTATTAAAACGCAAGCGCAACCACGGTTTCCGTGCTCGTTCGGCTACTAAGGGCGGACGTGCTGTATTAGCGCGTCGTCGTTCTAAAGGCCGTGCTAAACTAAGCGCGTAATAATTGACCTATGGTTAATTATTCTTATTCGCGGGAGTTAAGGCTCTTAACTCCCGGGAATTTCAAAACAGTATTCCAGCAACCTCTTCGTGCAGGTTCACCTCAACTCACCATTTTAGCTTGCCCAAATAATCTTGGTCACCCAAGACTAGGCTTAGCAATACCCAAAAAACAGTTAAAATTAGCAGTTGATCGCAACCAGGTTAAACGAGTTCTTCGAGAGAATTTTCGTTTGTCCCAGCACAAATTACTTGCCCTTGATTATGTGATCATAGCCAAAGGTGGTATTGGCAAGTTGGATAATAATGAGCTAAATAAACTAACTGATAGACTATGGAAAAAAATCGCTCGCCGTTACAAGGAGCAGCAATCGGGTTAGTTCGTGGCTATCAAATTGTGATTAGTCCACTACTTGGCCCCCGCTGTCGCTTTACACCAACCTGTTCTCAATATGCAATTGAGGCCATAAATATACACGGCCTGCAAAAAGGTTGTTGGCTAGCGAGCAAACGTCTATTAAAATGTCATCCTTTTAATCCTGGCGGCAGTGATCCTGTGCCAGATTCAGATTATTCAACCAACAAAAGAAGAACATAAGGCCTTATGGAATCACAACGTAATTTGCTTATAGCGGGTTTACTCTTCGTATCATTTTTGCTGTATCAACAATGGCAAATAGATAACGCGCCGCAACAGCCTCAAATAACAGAACAAGCAATAAATACTGTTAACCAAGATATTCCAGCTAGCAGCACTGCGGTGATGCAAAACCAGCTGAATAGCCAAGCGCAACGCAAAGTCGTTACCGTTGTGACCGACCTATTAGAGATATCTATTGATACTCTTGGTGGTGATATTGTTAAATCAGCGCTATTAGCCTATCCATTAGAAATGGGATCTGCTGATAACCTTCAATTACTTGAGCAACTACCTAACTACACTTTTGTGGCACAAAGTGGTTTGATTGGTGCTAACGGTCCAGACGCAAGTGCTAATGGCCGTCCTCAATACCAAATTGATCAAGATAAGTTTGTACTAGAAGCAGGACAAAACGCTTTCGAAGTAATCATGACTTATCAAGATAGCCAAGGCATTACTTTTGAAAAGGTATTTGGTTTTAATCGTGACAGCTACCGAGTAGATGTTAGCTACCGCATTGCGAATAACAGCGACCAAAACATTCAATTGCAAATGTACGCTCAGCTAAAACAAAGCATCGACAACCCGACAGAAGAAAGCAGCATGATGATGCAGCTTTATCGTGGTGGTGCTTACTCGACGCAAGATGACCGATACAGTAAATACGATTTCGGCGACATGGCTGACGCTAAACTTAAGCAACTAACCACTGGTGGTTGGGTTGCGATGATTCAGCATTACTTTGTTTCTGCCTGGATCCCAAATGGCGAACAAGAGAATGTTCTTTATAGCCGAATGATTGGTGAAGATGACGCAGCAATTGGTTTTAAATCAGAACCAATTACCATTGCCGCTAACGGTACTGGTGAAATCACCGCTGCCCTTTATACTGGTCCAAAACTACAAGATCGCCTAGAGAAAACAGCTCCTTACCTTGACCTTACGGTTGATTACGGTTTCCTTTGGTGGTTAGCCAAACCATTACACTGGTTAATGACTTTCTTCTACGGTTTAGTCGGTAACTGGGGTTTCGCGATTATTCTACTGACCTTTACGGTTCGTGGCGCGATGTATCCATTAACCAAGAAGCAATACACTTCAATGGCTAAGATGCGTCAACTACAACCTAAGATGGCGGCATTAAAAGAGCGCTTAGGTGATGATCGCCAGAAGATGGGTCAAGCAACCATGGAGCTTTACAAGAAAGAAAAAGTAAATCCATTAGGTGGTTGTTTACCATTAATTCTTCAGATGCCTATTTTCATTGGTCTATTCTGGATGCTTCAGGAATCGGTTGAACTACGTCACGCACCATTTATGTTATGGATTAATGACTTGTCAGCACAGGATCCTTACTACGTATTACCATTGCTAATGGGTGCATCAATGTTCTTAATGAGCAAAATGCAGCCTTCAATGTCAACTGATCCAATGCAACAGAAGATGATGCAGTTTATGCCTATTATCTTTACTGTATTCTTCCTATGGTTCCCATCAGGTCTAGTACTTTACTGGGTAACAAGTAACATTGTGACGCTAATCCAGCAAACAATTATCTTTAAGCAAATAGAAAAAGCTAACGCTAAATAATCATTTGTTTTTCGATTAAAGAACGTCTACTTCGGTAGACGTTTTTTTATGCCTAAAATATGTTAAAATCTCGCCAATTCAGCTAATCAAGAACGCCCTATTATCATGACACAAGACTCGATCTTTGAAACAGACACCATAGTTGCCCAAGCGACTCCACCAGGTCGTGGTGGAGTTGGTATCGTCCGGATATCGGGTCCACTCGTGCAAGAAGTTGCCCAGCAAGTGTTAGGAAAGCTACCACGACCGCGTTATGCCGACTATTGCGCCTTTTTAAATAGCGACGGCAGCGAGTTAGATCAGGGCATTGCGCTATTCTTTAACAACCCAAATTCATTTACCGGTGAAGATGTTCTAGAACTACAAGGTCACGGTGGCCCTGTTATTATGGACATGCTAATTAAACGCATTCTCCAAATTGACGGACTTAGAACCGCCCGTCCTGGTGAATTTTCAGAACGCGCTTTCATGAATGACAAAATGGATTTAGCTCAAGCAGAAGCCATTGCAGATTTAATTGATGCGACGTCAGAACAGGCGGCAAAATCAGCCGTGCAGTCAATGAAAGGTGAATTCTCAAATCATATTAATCAGTTGGTTGATGAGCTGATTAAACTGCGTATTTACGTTGAAGCGGCGATCGATTTTCCTGAAGAAGAAATTGATTTTCTGTCCGATGGTAAAGTCCTAACTGACCTCAACCAAATTATCGAACACCTAGCCAATGTCCGCCATCAAGCTCGTCAAGGTAGCCTATTGCGTGAAGGAATGCGCGTGGTTATTGCTGGTCGCCCTAATGCTGGTAAATCATCGTTACTAAATGCCCTATCGGGTCAAGACCTCGCCATTGTGACCGACATTGCAGGCACCACCCGTGACGTCTTACGCGAACACATTCATATCGATGGCATGCCACTGCATATCATTGATACCGCTGGTTTGCGTGAAAGCCCAGACAAAATTGAACAAATAGGTATTGCACGGGCATGGCAAGAGATTAATCAAGCAGACCGTATTTTATTTATGGTTGATAGCACCGAAACAACGCACAGCGATCCCCATAAAATTTGGCCTGAGTTTGTCAGCAAATTACCTGCAGGTGTCGGCTTATCGGTTATTCGTAACAAAGCCGACCTTAGCGGAAGTGCCACTGGTGAATCAATAGATAACAATTATCCAATCTTTAATATCTCAGCCAAGAATGGTGACGGCATTGAAGAACTCAAGAATCACCTAAAACAATGTATGGGTTACCAAAGTGTTACCGAAGGTAGCTTTATGGCGCGTCGCAGACACATAGAGGCAATTGAACATGCCACTAGACACATTGACATAGGAAAGGAACAACTTGTCGATTATAACGCTGGTGAGCTATTGGCTGAAGAATTAAGAATTGCTCAAAATTATCTCAGTGAAATTACTGGCGCTTTTAGTTCCGATGACCTGTTAACCCGAATATTTACCTCATTCTGTATCGGTAAATAACTGGTTAAAGTGGAGGTTCGGTTTGCTCAAACTGAACCTCCCAATTAAACACCCCAAGTTTCTTTAAAAACAACGCCAAATTATCAAGCCGCCAAGTTCTTAGCTCATCGACTCGACCATGGCGCACCGCGTATGCCACACGTTGCTGCGGGTTAATTCCAACCAATGAAAATTTTAAGGGTGAACTTTCACTCTCCTGCGCAATAAATTTTGTGATAGACTGAGTTTCTACCAGCCGTAAAAACTCACCTTCTTTGATCTTATAAAATTTAACACTCATTCACATTGCCAATTTGTAACCTACATTCTGCCATTCTGTCGAAATTCAAGACATAAAACAAGCTTGATAGAGAACTTAATCGAGTGCTTTAAAGCGAATTGATGCACCATCACGTTCATGATTGTTAATGCTGATGTGATATTTTATGCATCTATTACTGAGTGTAAGTACTCATTAACAATAAGTTTTATAAAAATAAATAACCCTTTTTGACCTGTCGCTCGTTTATACGGATATCAAATCATTAAGGACAATACTATGAATACGTTAAAACCGACCATAGCACTGACATTATTACTGACGTTACTTGGTTGTAGCGGCCAAACAACCACCACCAAACAACAGTCCCAAGCTCAAGAAAAAGAGCAAGAACAAGATCTCGTTAAGCAACCGCCTATTCCAGAACAGCGACCAACCGAAGTATCCCAAACTTTTGCCATAAGCCCGCAACGCATCATGGCGCAACCAGCTATGAGGATGGTAATGCCATCAATTCAACCTCATTACATTCCTGAGAAAAGCAGTGAAAATTATCAGCACATCGTGACCAATCCGCTTAGAGTCGTTAGTGAACATCCAGTATCTACTTTCTCGATTGATGTCGACACTGGCAGTTATAGCAATATCCGCCGCATGATCAACCAAGGAAATTTACCCCCCAAAGACGCGGTAAGAATTGAAGAAATGATTAATTATTTCGACTATCAGTATCCAATACCAAGTTCAACCAATCAGCCTTTTGCAATCAATATAGAAATGATGACAGCCCCATGGAACCACGATCGAAAATTACTAAAAATAGGGTTAAAAGGCTATGAAATAGCGAGTGATAAACTAGGTAATGCCAATTTAGTATTTTTGCTCGATGTCTCGGGTTCGATGAACCAGCCCAATAAATTGCCCCTGCTAAAAAAATCATTACAGCTATTAACAGCACAACTAGATAACCATGATCGGGTATCAATTGTCGTTTATGCTGGCGCGGCGGGTGTCGTATTAAAACCAACCCCTGGCAATGACCACATCAGCATTAATAACGCGCTAGATCAGCTAAGGGCCGGCGGTTCAACTCACGGCAGCCAAGGGATAACGCTTGCTTATCAATTAGCAAGACAGTCATTTATTAAAGGGGGGATCAATCGAGTCATCCTGGCTACTGATGGCGATTTTAATGTCGGAACCACCAATATTGACACCCTAAAACAATTAATCGAAAAAAACAGCAAGTCAGGTATTGGCCTTACCACCTTGGGATTTGGCCAAGGCAATTACAACGATTACTTAATGGAACAGCTCGCTGATATCGGCAATGGCAACTATGCCTATATCGATAATATCAACGAAGCACGTAAGGTACTCGTTGACCAATTAAGCTCAACCCTCCAAATAATCGCCAAGGATGTAAAAATTCAACTAGAGTTTAATCCCGACCAAGTGGCGCAATACCGCTTAATAGGCTATGAAAACCGTCAATTAAAACGAGAAGACTTTAACAACGACAAGATCGACGCTGGTGATATTGGCGCAGGTCATACGGTGACCGCAATTTATGAACTAACCATGACCAATGCCACCAATAAATTAATTGATCCTTTACGCTATCAACAACCAAAATATTCAGCCAATAAAGGCTCAGAAATAGCGATGATCAAGTTGCGTTATAAACAACCAAATTCAGATACTAGTCAATTAATTACCAAGATCATCAACCGTGATCTTCTAACAACCAAGCCCAGCGATGATTTTCAGTTTACCAACGCGGTAATGGCCTTTGGTGAATTACTGCGAGGTGGGAAATATCTGGAAAATTATGATTATCTCGATATTATTGAATTAGCCAATCAACATAAAGGCCAAGATGATTTTGGCTATCGTGGCGAATTTATTCAGCTCGTAAGAACCGTCGTAAGTTTAAGAAAAATAGAGCCAACAACACAGGGATCTACATCATCGACAAATTAAGTGATGCCAAGCTAATGATTAAATATGGTCAAGGCAGCATTCAAGCATTTGAATTGCTGTACCA
Source organism: Gammaproteobacteria bacterium (assembly GCA_013214885.1). GTDB lineage: Bacteria > Pseudomonadota > Gammaproteobacteria > Enterobacterales > Psychrobiaceae > Psychrobium. Next base: position 12,270 of record JABSRS010000005.1, on the reverse strand, counting down.
ACGACACAAAGGAGCAAGTTATCGTTACTTTCTCCGCCAGTGTCACGACCAAACTGAAGCTGAAGACTTAATGCAAGAATTATGGGGACGCGTCATAAAAGCCAAAGATAAATATCGGCAACAAGCCCAATTTAATACCTGGTTTTATCGCATTGCCCATAATTTGCTAGTCGATCACCATAAACATTTATCCGTGGTCAACAATATAATTAAACCGAGCCAATCTGAAGCGATTGATCAACGCGAAACCAACTCGCCAGAACCATCACTGATCCACCAAAAACAAGCGCTTCGACTAAAAGAATGCTTAACAAAGTTACCAAAGGTGCAACTAGAAACCTTTTTAATAAAACAAGAGTCTGGACTCAATATTGCCGAAATTTCTGGGGTAGTAGATGCTAGCACTGAAGCGATCAAAAGCCGACTCAGATATGCAATAGCTAGCTTAAAACAATGTATAGGAGGTTTATCATGAGTACTGATGATAAAAAACTGTCACAGCTTTACCAACGCCAAGCTATTGAACAACCGTCGAATGAGCTCGATCAAAAAATTATTGATCACGCTAAATCCCAGTTAGCCAAGACAGAAAAAACAACCTACAAAGTGCCACTATCTATCGCCGCAAGTATGGCAATGGTCGGATTATTGTTTGTTAATTTTCCACAATATTACCAACTATCACCACCACCGTTACCTGAAGATTTCGCGCCAACAACCGAGTCGACATTAGAAAGTACAATAGACTATATGCCTACGCTACAATCAAGCTCCCCAATGCAACTACAAGCTAAGCCGCAGGTCGTTAGTGATCACATGATTCCGTCGGTGCAAGGGCTACAAATTAAGACAATCAAAGAGAAAGTAAGCCTTAGTAAAAGCCTATCGAGTGGGTTAACGCCCGACCAGCAACAACAATTAAAGATCATTGATAAACTACTCGACACAGATCGGACCCAAGCAATAAAACAGTTACGTGAGCTACAACAACAATACCCAGCTTTAAAATTAGCCGACAAATATCAATCACTACTCAAACAATAATTTGCTTTATATTTAAACAAAATAGCGGTAAGTTATTGTTTTTAGTTGATGAGTGATAACCATGGCTTACCGTTCGACCGAGAAAACTCGCGCTCACATGGCATCCCAGCGAGATAAATTGTTAATAGCAGCATTAGAAATTGTGTCTAACGATGGTTTTAGTGCCCTTACTATAGTAGCTGTTGCAGCAAAATCTGGATTAGCAGTAGGCTCGGTATACCAACATTTTAAATCAAAAGACCAGCTTTTATTACAAGTGTATTGCGATCTCGCCGCTAAAGATTTAACCCTAAACACCGACCAAATATTAATATCACCAGTAGCAACAGAACAATTAGATAGCGCTTTAGAACAATTTTTTGCTAAAGCCTTAATGGCTGACAAACTAGCCTACGCCTTATTTGTAGAACCAATATCACCGTTAATCATTCAAGAACGCCAACGCTATAAAGCCGAGTTTTCAACTATATTTACCGATATAATTAAACGCGGAATAAGCCAAAAAGTATTCTTAGATCAAGACCCTCAAATCGCTGCAAATGCTATCATTGGCATTCTAATAGAGTCACTACTTATACCAATGCAATGGCAATCTCACGCTATGCCAACGTTTGAACGGATTAAACTGATTCAACAATGCCAACTATTTTGTATCAGGGCAGTCTCTTATGCTGGTGACCAGTAAATAACAACCACACAACTAGGTAATACAATGAGCAATATATCTATTATTATTGGCACCATGCTAGGCGCTAGTGAATATATCGGTGATCATCTTGAAACGATCCTTACCACGGATCATCAAGTATCAACCACCCTAGATCCCGATCTTAATCACTATGATCTTAGTAATGATCAACTGTGGCTAATATGCACATCAACCCACGGAGCGGGCGACTTTCCAGACAATTTAGTTAAGTTTGTTGAACAGTTAAATCAAACATCACCAAATTTATCAAACATTCGATTTGCGGTATGTGGTTTAGGTGATACTAGCTACGACACCTTTTGCCAAGCAGGTATAACAATAGATACCCTCCTGGAATCTCTTGGCGCTACTAGAGTATATCCTTTAAACAAAATAGACATTATTGACGGTAAACTGCCCGAAGAAAATGCCGAACAATGGTTAAAATTATGGTCAGATAAGATCTAAAACACCTCAATAGATCTCCATATTTACCCAATGATCATCATATATTATTTGATAATGATCGCATTTTTAACACAATGACGATCATTAAACTCCCCCTCATTTAGATCTAGATCCCGATCTATTAGGCTCGTTTTTTATCCTCTGACTATTAAATGCACGATATAATCTGTGGATAACTACCTTATATCCCCCCAAATAAAAATACTTATTGTTGAATAACTTCCATTTTGAAAACGCCTGTGGATAAGTGCCCTTTTTATTCACAGGTTCCTACCAACTAAGATCAGGATCCCCTAACAAGTTATGATCCCTAATTAGATCTTGATCATCATGATCTTAGATCGGTTATCAACAGATCTTGCGATCACTAATAATAAGAGATAATAAGATCTTTAAATAGATCTTATATATATTATGTGATCGTCGGCTCTGAAATGATCGTTTTAGATCTTGGCTGGGAATGTTAGAATATCCACCCTTTTTGAGAGCTGTGTGGTGAGTAATGTTATTTAACAAAAAATTTGATGTGATCGTGATCGGAGGTGGTCATGCTGGAACCGAAGCCGCACTGGCATCGGCCCGAATGGGGCAAAAAACTCTTTTGTTAACGCATAACATCGATACTTTGGGCCAAATGTCTTGTAACCCAGCCATTGGCGGCATTGGCAAGGGTCATTTGGTTAAAGAAATTGATGCATTGGGCGGATACATGGCTCAGGCAACCGATTTGTCTGGGATTCAATTTAGAACATTAAATTCAAGCAAAGGACCTGCGGTTAGAGCAACTCGCGCTCAAACCGATCGCGCTCTCTACAAAGCAGCTATTCGAACCAAATTAGAAAACCAGCCTAACCTCACCATCTTCCAGCAATCTTGTGATGACCTGGTGGTTGAAAACGATCAGGTAACGGGTGTAGTCACTCAAATGGGGATTATCTTTAAAGCAACGAGTGTCGTATTAACCGTTGGCACATTTTTAGGTGGTCGTATTCATATTGGATTGAAAAATCATTCAGGTGGCCGAGCTGGCGATCAAGCATCAATTCGCTTAGCAGATCGTTTACGTGAATTACCAGTTCGAGTAGGTCGGTTAAAAACCGGTACACCGCCACGTATCGATGCTCGTACTATCGACTTCTCAAAACTAGAAGCGCAACCAGGCGATACCCCAATACCAGTTTTCTCATATATCGGTCAGGCTAGTGATCATCCACGACAAATTCCTTGTTATATAACGCATACCAACGAAAGAACTCACGAGATTATTCGTAATGGTTTAGATCGCAGTCCAATGTTCACTGGTATCATTGAAGGAACAGGGCCTCGTTACTGCCCATCTATCGAAGATAAAGTGACTCGCTTTGCTGATAAAAATTCACATCAAATTTTTGTTGAGCCAGAAGGCCTAACCACTAATGAAATTTATCCTAATGGTATTTCAACCAGCTTGCCGTTCGATGTTCAAGTTGAACTAGTTCACTCGATGAACGGATTTGAAAATGCCTTTATTACCCGTCCTGGTTACGCGATTGAATATGATTACTTCGATCCACGCGATTTAAAACCAAGCCTAGAAAACAAATTCATTAACGGTTTATTCTTTGCTGGCCAAATCAACGGCACAACTGGTTATGAAGAAGCTGGCGCTCAAGGCCTAATAGCGGGCATGAACGCAGCTAGACAGGCACAAGGTTTAGAATCATGGTCACCACGTCGCGATCAAGCTTACATGGGTGTACTAATTGATGATCTGTCAACATTAGGTACCACCGAACCTTATCGGATGTTTACCAGTCGCGCCGAATACCGATTATTGTTACGTGAAGACAATGCCGATATTCGTCTAACCCAAATTGGTCGTGAAATGGGCTTAGTAGATGATCATCGTTGGAACTTGTTTAGCGAAAAGTTAGAATCTGTTGAACTTGAAAAGCAGCGTCTTAACAAACATTGGATCCAAATTAAAAGCCCACAGGCTGATCAGTTAAATCAATTTTTGAAAACACCAATGAGCCGCGAAGCCAGTTTAGAAGATTTATTGCGTCGCCCAGAAGTCGACTACGAAAATTTAATGAAAATTGAAGGTTGTGGTCCAGGTCTTGACAAAAAAGATGCGGCTTATCAAGTTCAAACTCAAATTAAATACGCTGGCTATATTGCGCGTCAAATGGACGAAGTGAAAAAACAGCAGCGTCATGAAAATACTTTATTACCTGTTGATTTAGATTTTAGTCAAATATCAGGACTATCTAATGAAGTCGTGATCAAGTTAACCGACGCTCGTCCTGCGACTGTTGGCATGGCATCACGTATTTCTGGTATTACCCCAGCTGCAGTGTCTTTATTACTCGTTTATATGAAGAAAAAAGGGCTGTTGAAAAAAGCCAGTTAAGCACCCCCTTAATTAACACCAGTTTTATTTTATAAAAACTGGTGTTATCAGATTCATTAGCTTTACATTATCGGCATAAGTTGTAACTTACAGCTATTAATATATATAAATCACGGATGATTTATCTAGTCAAAGGAGTGACTAAATATGCCTGATATAGTAGCGGCCGAACTAACCTCAAGAGAACAGCTTAGAAAAAATAGCAAGTTATTGATTATTGAAGATAATCGATTTTAACGTTTAGTCTTGCGGCATATTTTAGAAACCGTAGGTTTTGTTCATATCAAAGAGGCTACTAACGGTGTTGAGGGCTTCTATAAAATAAAAATAATCGTCCCGATCTCATTATCCTCGACATTGAAATGCCGCAAATGAATGGCATTGAATTTTGTCGTAAAATAACCAGTGACCCGGCATTAAAACATATCCCAATTATCACCCAAACAGGCAGAACCTGAGGGGAAGATAAGCAACAGATTTTTGATGCTGGAGCTTGTGATTCTGTGTCAAAACCTATCGATCAAACTGAATTTATAGCACGAATATACTCACATCTTGAACGTACCCAATTGTCATTATTTCACTGTCGCATGCAAGATGAGCTAGCGATGGCATCGCAAACACAACAAGTGTTAATTCCCTCTGATAAAATGTTAAATAACGTCCAGCAAAGATATAACGTTAATGTTAGACATCATGAGGTTACCTGTTCAGAATTAGGTGGTGACTTTTTGGGAATTCATCAACTATCGGATAGTAAACTTGTGGTTTATTTAGTTGATTTTTCAGGCCACGGTATTAACGCTGCTTTAAATACTTTTAGACTTCATACCCTAATGGCACAATTTTATTACCATCATAAAGATCCTGGTGAATACTTGACTCAGCTTAATAAAGAGTTGGCAGCACTACTACCAACCGGGCAATTTTCTACGATGTTTTATGGCATTATCAATATAAAAGAGCACAGCTTAAAATATGCAACCGCAAGCTGCCCAGCACCGTTAATATTTCGTGAGAATGGCCAAGCAGAAATAATCGATGGCAGTAGTTATTTATTTAGCACCATATCTGACCATGTTTATAAAACAAAAGAAGTGCATTTTTCACCTGGTGATACGTTGTTACTTTATAGCAATGCCCTGACCGAATCTCCAGACTTCAAAGGGAATTTACTCAATGAAGAAAACATTATTAGCTATTTCAATGGTGACAAAAATAAAGGATTCAACCGATTGGTGGAAACCATAAAATATAAATATCCTAAAGAATGTCCTGATGATTTAACGGTCGCTAGTTTTAATTTTTTGACTTAAATCAGCTTGGTTGTTAATTAATGACTCGCTTTAATATTGCTTGATCTTAATCGCTCATAAATATTTTTAATATTGTTAATATCAAAAAAAATTATGAGCGTGAGCAATTATGATATTAACAATTAACGATATTACCCCTGAACAATTCTTAAAAGATTATTGGCAAAAAAAACCATTAGTGATCCGCCAAGGTTTTAAAAACTTTAAAGACTTATTAAGCCCTGAAGAAATGGCTGGTTTAGCCACCGAAGAACAAATTGAATCACGCCGAGTATTTAAAGAAAACGGCGAGTGGCAAGCTGAGTTTGGTCCTTTCGAATCCTATGATCACTTGGGTGAAAAAGATTGGACTTTTATCGTTCAAGCACTCAATAACTGGGTTCCTGAAGCCGACGAATTAATTAAATGTTTCGACTTTATTCCGCGCTGGCGTCTCGATGACGTCATGGTTAGCTACGGTACTCCTGGTGGCGGTGTTGGTCCTCATATCGACCTTTACGATGTATTTATTTGCCAAGGCTCAGGTAGCCGTCGCTGGCGTGTTGGTGACATTGGCGACCATAAAGAATTTGCAGCACACCCTGCATTACTTCATGTTGAAGAATTTGAACCAATCATTGATATTGAACTAAAAACTGGTGACATATTATATATCCCGCCTGGTTTTCCTCACGATGGCGTGTCATTAACAAACTCAATGAGTTTTTCTGTTGGTTATCGCACGGCTTCTGCGCGTGATATGCACAGTGTGTTGGCTGATTACTTAATTGACAACGAACTGGGATCGCAACAAATTGCCGATCCAGACCGCAGCGTAAGCACCACCTCGGGTCAAATAAACAATCAAGATCTAGCGCTAATTAAACAACAATTACTCGACACATTAGACGACCAATTAATCAGTGATCTGGCAGGGCGTTATCTAACTAACTCTAAATGCGATCTCGATTTACCATCAGAAAATCTAGGTTTTCAAGCTGAAGATGTCGTTGCAATGCTCAAAGAACAGCCGTTAATTAAGTTAGGTGGCTTACGTTGTATGTATCTTGAAAAAACCGTATCACAAGGTATTTTCTACATTAATGGTGAGCAGGAAGTGCTATCGACTGACTTAGCTGACGTTATTCCTGTGCTATGTGACCAACAGTCATTAACAGCTCAGCAACTTGAGAGCTGGTTGCAGCAACCACAGTTTGTACAGCAGCTAACAACTTGGGTTAACGCTGGTTATTGGTACTTTGAACAGGATTAATATTGTTTACTAAATGATCTCGATTCACGGTTACCTTTGTTATGTTGAAAATTGTACTTCATAAACAGTGAGTTATATTTAATCTAATCGTAAAAGGAGGCATGCACGCTTTGTTTGGCTGTTATTTGTACTTAAAACGACATAGTATGTTGTTTTAATTTATATTATTAAAATAACAGCTGTAAAACAAAATGAGGATGCCTCATATACAAATGTTAAATTTGCCGAGCAAGCTCGGGGAAGGCTTTAAACCCATTAAAATCAGCGTGATAAAACTCTATGCTGGATAAATGTATAGTTATGAACTAGCCTATTTCTATGGCTAAATTAACTATTCAATCCTTGCTTCAGACTCACCTTGAGGCCTATCTACAAAATCACAAGCTTGCGCAGTACCAATATAAAGCGCTACGTGCGATGCGAAACTGCCGAACAGCAAAGCTTGGCGGGCATAGTGTGTATTGCGAAAATGGTCATTTACATGGGATTTGGTACAACAGCTGCAAACATCGGAACTGCCCACAATGCCACGGAATAGCATCCGAACGCTGGCAGCTCAAACTCAACGAATTAATGCTTAATACTACCCATCATCATTGGGTATTTACTATCCCTCACGACCTATTGCCGCTGTGGCGATATAACCGCGCGCTATTCCAGCAGCTCTTATTTAAGTGCGTGAGCGATACAATCAAAAAGCTCAGCAGTGATAATAAATACCTCGGTGCTTCGCCTGGCTATTTGTTGGCGCTTCATACGTGGGCTAGAAATCTGGTGCTCCATCCACATATTCATTGTTTAATCACTCACGGCGGGCTCAGCAGTGATAATCAGTGGGTGACGCCAAAGCGAACGGTCTTTTTACCGGCTAAAGTGATGATGGCAATTTTTCGAGGCAAGTTGCTCGATGGTTTGAGAAAAAGTGCTAAGCGAGGTGAGCTGATTCTTCCACCAGATAGCCCCCCACAGCAAACGCTCAATCTGTGCAATAAATTGGGGCGAACAGATTGGGTGTTACATTGCTGTGATCCGTATAAATATGGCACCAGTGTCGCCAAGTACTTGGGCAGGTACATTAAAGGTGGTGCTGTGCGTAACAGCCAACTACTCAACATGAATAACGATACAGTACTATTTCGGTATCAATCTCATCAAACCAAGCATACCGAATATCTCAAACTAGACGTCGAGCATTTTATTGGTCGCATCATTAATCACATTAGCGTTCCAAGATTAATGTCGTTACGGCGCTTCGGCTTGTATCACTCCGCAGGGCGAAAGGTATTGAATCACGCGCGGGTCCACTTTAAGCAGTCAGCGGTTACGCCGGCCCAAGAATTAAACTGGAACGAATACTTAGCGAGCAAGAGTCAAATACCATGCTGTCAGTATTGCCAAGGTAAACTTGTTAGTTTAATTAGAAGAAGTGCGAGGGAGTTAATATTAGCGACAGTTTAAGATCATTAAATAGCTTGCTGGTCACAGTAGAACAAATCGTGCGTGAAAGATAGGTAAGTGAGATTAAGTAAATTAAAACAGCAAGATAGAGGTTGTGTCAACAGCCTAAACAGGATAAGTTGGGAGCGATAAAATAAGTAATTATCCTGTGAGTTCTCCATAGCGGCAATTTAACAAGATAATTCAAAGCAGACTCGATGATTTGATGGCGCAAGCGCCACTTTTTTTATTTCGATCGAGCAGTTTAATTAAAGCGTTAGCATGAAGGAGTAAGCTGGTTGTTTAAGAGTATAAAAGAGTTTTTCTCAACTAAAGATAATGTACTAACTGAAGTAGATAACTCAGTTGTCATTAAGAGTGCTGATTTTTTAGACTCTGATTTTATTTTTAACCAAATCATTGAGGGTTCTAAATCAGGACATTTCAACTCTGCTTTTGTAATTCCCCGATATCATCTTGGTATTAAAAAACAGATTGAAGATAGCGTTAAGTCTAATTCTTGTGAAACTGTAAACGGAATCGTTTCTTCACGCTTCTATGTGGCATCTATAAACGACGATCTAGTAGGCTTTTATTGGGTCATACGAAATAAGCCTTCAGAATTTGAGATTTATATGCTGTCAGTTGCACCTAAAAATAGAAAGAAAGGCATAGGCTCTGAGTTGTTAAGCCATTCTTTGAAGTCAATTCCGAAAGGGAGCACTATGGTAGCTAGGCTTTATAGCGCATCAACAGTTATGCTAACTATGATTTATAAAGTAGGCTTTAAAAAATCGAAAAAACAAAATGCAAAAGAGACTGTTAAACTATCTATTAAAACATGCTAACAAGGCATTAAAGTCGGATTCGTAACAATTTGCTCGGTTCCACTTCGTTCCACATTTTAGCAAACTGTTACTCACCGCTTAATGCGGCGTTATATTTTCAAACAAGGAAGCGCGAATGATAAATTTCATATTGAGATCTATAAGTTTATTTGTTGGTGTTTTAACTGTATATCTATTATTTACAGATATTGGCACATCAACACCATCGATTATTGAGTTTACGTTAAGATTGGTCATTTCTATTACATTCATTGTTTACGGTGTAGGCGGTCAAAAATTGTTATCAAAAATACCACTCTTAAATTTTTTCTCAAAACCGATGAAATTATCGTTAAAAAAAACCAGAGTTAACTCAAATATAACAAGACCCTAAAGTCCGACAGCTAACACTGTCGCATTTTTTCGCAAACAACAAAAAGCGCAAAAAACCTGCGCCAGCATTATCTGCGGCTTAGGGTGGCGTTATGTTTTACGGAGTATTCAAGCGCATGATAAAAAAAATTGGTCTATGCGTTATTGGATTACTTTTTTTGGGAACGTACATTCCTCTTTCAATAAATATTTTTTTTACCCCTGTTCAGCAAGTACATTACGTGAAAAATGAGTTAATGTTCGGTAGCTATACTCTTTTAGGCGCGTTCATATTTATGACTATAATATTGCTAATTGTTTGTAATTATTTTATCGATATACTGTTAAAAAAACGGAATAATAAGCTGTAGACTATTTGGCGAACTAAAACATAACAAGACCCTAAAGTCCGACAGCTAACACTGTCGCATTTTTCGCAAACAACAAAAAACGCAAAAAACCTGCGCCAGCATTATCTGCGGCTTAGGGTGGCGTTAGGTTTAAAAATAAGTCAGCATTCTCATTTGAGGTATACATGGAAAAAGGTAAATTAGACTTAGTTAACAATATGTATCAGTATGTTCTCGCAAGCTCTTTAAGAGAGTCAGATATTCTAAATCGCCTTAGGGTTGAAACAGGAAAAGATCCTAAATCTGTTATGCAAATCCCACCAGAACAAGGTCAGTTTATGGCATTTTTGGTTAAGCTTATTGGCGCAAAAAGAACAATTGAAATTGGGGTTTATACAGGTTACAGCACATTATGTGTAGCTCAAGCAATGCCAAATGATAGTTATACCATCGCATGTGATGTTAGTTACGAGTGGACTACTATTGCAAAAAAATATTGGAAAGAGGCTGCGGTATATTCTAAAATTGATCTAAGAATAGCCCCAGCAATAGATACTCTTAAATCGTTATTAGAAGATGGCCAAAGTGAATCATATGATTTTGTATTTATCGATGCAGATAAAGATAATTATGATAAATACTATGAGCTTTCACTCAAATTACTGCGAAAAGGGGGACTAATGGCAATTGATAACGTTCTTCTTTTTGGTTCTGTTATTGACTCCAATATATTAGATGAGAAATTAAAAAAAATGCTGCCAGAAAGTAGTATTCAAGCTATCAGGGATCTTAATTTGAAACTTAAAGATGATAATCGTGTTGATATTAGTATGTTACAAATAGCTGATGGAATCACATTGGTAAGGAAAATATAAACCTAACAAGGGTTTTCAAGGCGGACAAATTACAGTTGGTTTTTTGTTCGTGCCTCACTTATTTTTGCCAACTGCAATTTGCCGCTTAAAACGGCGTTATAAGCCTTCGGAGAATTATGGAATCATATTTGTTAATCATTGTTTTCATTCATTGCTTGATAGCGGGATATTCTACTTTTAGTATTTATGAGAGTTTTCATCTCAACGGATTCGTTAAAGTTTTCTATTTAGTCGTCGCTTGGTTTATCCCTATATTTGGGGCATATTATGTTGACAACAAACTTGATTTTACACCTATTAAAACATCGCTGATGGGCGAAGCACTTGATGAAATGGGAACCAACAATAGCCCAGACAGCGGTTCTAATGATGTTTCTGATTAACGTAGGCGGCTTATAACAAGCGCCTAAACTGGGACAAATTTTCACTCCGCATTTTTGTGATGCCGCTGCGCGTCAGTATCACACAAAAATGCTTCATTACAATTTGCCCGTTAGGCGGGCGTTATATCCTAAGAGTATCCAATGAAGATTGCCGTATTATCAGACATTCATAGTAACGTTTTCGCCCTTGATGCTGTCATTAAGGATCTAAAAAGGCATTCCGTAGATTTAAAAGCAAATCTTGGTGATATTCTTTATGGCCCAGTTGCCCCTATGTCTACTTTTGAACTTTTGATGGAACATGATTTTATTACAATTTCAGGTAATCAAGACCGTCAAATTTACGAATCAACGGATGAAGAAATAGAATCAAACCCAACCATGCAATTTATTTTGGACGATTTAGGCTCCAAACCATTAGAGTGGATGAAATCACTACCTTTTGATAAACAAGTAAATGAAGATGTTTATTTTTGTCATGGTACTCCAAAAAATGACTTAGTTTATTTGTTGGAAGATGTGAGTAGAGGTTATGCTTTACTGCGTTCAGATAACGAAATAATAGATTTACTCGCGGGTCAAAAATCTAAGCTAATATGCTGTGGCCATACTCACACACCTAGAGCTGTAAACTTGAGTAGTGGTCAACTTATTGTTAACCCAGGAAGTGTTGGCCTGCAAGCATATACAGATGAAGAACCAGTGGTTCACTCTATGGAAAACTTTACTCATCACGCGTCATATTCAATAGTTGAAAAAGTTGACTCTGAATGGGTTGTTCAAAACATCAAAGTTCCTTATGATTATCAGCGTGCTGTAAATGAAAGTAAAAAAAGAAACCGTAGTGATTGGGTTCATTTCTTGTC
>JABSRS010000498.1 GCA_013214885.1 Gammaproteobacteria bacterium | reverse complement strand
AGATACATGGTTACCAGCTGGGATCGATTTGAGCACCCTAGATGTCAGTGAAGGTAGTACCTTTGGTAATAAACTGGCAGATCTGACCCCGCAACAATATAAAGTGCTTCAAATGTTCGGTGAAGGATTGCTCAACAAACAGATTGCCTATGATTTAGATGTCTCGGAGGCAACAATCAAAGCTCATGCCACCGCTATATTTAGAAAACTCGATGTTAGAAATCGTACTCAAGCCGTTATCGCATTGCAACAACTCGAAATTAGCATCCAACCGATCAAGTAATGATTCAACAGTTATTTTACCCCTGTTATTGTTTACAAAAAGGGGTAAAATATTAATATCTGTACAATTACCTAGGTTATCCTCTTGAATAAGTTAACCCACGAACAAGAACGACAGCTAAACCAATGGTTACTCGATGAAGCGCCATCGGGGACACTTAGTCTCACCGCCGTCAAAGGATATTTGTTTGCGGTCATCGCATCACCAGACGAGATTGAAGTAACTCAGTGGCTCGGCAATATATTCGAGCAACAAACCGATCAACTTCCGGACGAAATAACCTTAATTATAGCAACGCTTTACAATCAAATTAGTGATCAAATGTTTGATTCAGTCATGACACTACCGACCATTGTTGAATATTCAGAAATGGTTGAGGCAAATTTTTTGTCGGGTCATCCATTGCATGAATGGTGCTTAGGTTTTGCCTGTGGCATGGGGTTTTATTCCGATAAGTTGCTCGATGCTCCACAAGCCAGTGAAGAATTAATCGAGAGTTTTTCATTGGCGCTGATGGCTTTTACTTTTTTTGCCGATCGTGAAAATGCTCAGCAAGTTGTCCTTAGCCAAGAAAATAACAATATCAATAACTTCGCACCTATGATGTATCAAATGATCCAAGATTTTGTTGGTGATTATGCCGAATTGATTGAACACCTCGCATTAAGTACTGGCCTGTATGACGATGATGACGATGATGATGATAACTGGCTGGAATAACGTTTAGTTGGTTGCTTTTTGATAACAGCTATGCGAGGTTCGAGTTACCAACTAATTAACAGTACCGAGTGAAGATGATGCATTTAGAACTTGATATTCATAACTATTACGAGCACCTTGTGATTGATTACCTCGACAATGAGCCAGCCTATGCGGAATACGATGTCGACTTTATTGCCGATATTTGTTGTCTGGCACTTAGCAATTTGCCAGCCAGGTATATTAGACATGAAATAGATATGGCATTCTTTTTAAGTTCGAAACAGCGAACAGAAATGACTGGTGAGGTCAGAATCGCTGTCGATGAAGCTAGGAATTACCTGGTAGTAAAATCCAAGCAAGCTAAAACTGCTTAATATTAATCAGTTTAAAGGCCTTGAACTGCTGACTTCCCTGTTGCCACTGTAATGTAAGACGCCATTGCATGGTGTCTGTTGCGCAACGACCAACCAGAGTCGTTGCTCGGTATTGACTTAAGTCGCCCTGTTGCTTAAATAAAACGGGGATAACCCCCATGTACATCGTAATCCCCTCAAGTTTTGCTTCAATATTACTGACAGAGTTATTAAAGACCAGTTCAAGGCTGAAAAGTTGTTCAGGTGAAATGATCTTAGGCACCGACAGCGTCAGTTGTTCGCTCATGTCATCGATTGGACAGCCTACAACCACATCACAATTGTTGGTTAAATTATACACCGGCGGATTACTGTCACATCCCGATAAAATCACAATAAACATCAGTTTTATAAAATTTGTCATTAGTGCTCAATATTATTTAGGTGATTAATTTTAACGCTTTTTATAATATATTTTCTATAATAATGACCAAAAAACGGGCACTTGATTAAATAGTTGAAATTAATTCAATAAATGACATTTATCAAATTTCAACTTTGATCCAAATCAAGCTACAATAGCGCCTACTTGTCGTATGATAATGATGTTATGATTCTACGTTGTTCAAATTGAATCAAACATGGGTTCTGTTCGTCTGTTCGAACAGGTATTTACCGATCATTTTTCGATCGGTTTTAACAAGCAAATGTAAGCAATGGAAGCCTAAAGATGACTCACACTAGTCCATCAAGTGCTGAATATAACTACACAGTTGTCCGTCAATTCGCTATCGCCACGGTTATTCTTGGCATAGTTGGCATGGCAATTGGTGTATTTATCGCAGCACAGCTCTACTGGCCACAATTAAATTTTGATACACCTTGGCTAACGTTTAGCCGTTTACGTCCGCTCCATACTAATGCCGTTATTTTCGGTTTTGGTACCAGCGCCCTTTTTGCA
>JABSRS010000497.1 GCA_013214885.1 Gammaproteobacteria bacterium | reverse complement strand
AGTGTTTCAGCTAGAATAGCGAGCATAATTACTCTGATTTGAATTTAGGGTAACAAACTGAATCAAGTTTAATCAACTTATCACATATTACTTATTATTTAGGTGTAGAAAATGCAGAGCCCTCATATTCTAATTGTTGAAGACGAATTAGTTACCAGAAATACACTTCGAAGCATTTTCGAAGCCGAGGGATATGTTGTTCACGAAGCAAATGACGGCGAGGAAATGAATCGCCTGCTTAATCAAGAGCCAATATCCCTGATTATTATGGACATCAATTTACCAGGGAAGAATGGTCTGTTACTTGCTAGAGAGTTACGTGAGAAAGATAATATAGCACTAATATTCTTAACCGGTCGTGATAACGAAGTTGATAAGATTTTAGGACTTGAAATTGGTGCTGATGACTACATCACAAAACCTTTCAATCCCCGCGAATTAACTATCCGTGCCAGAAATTTATTAGGCAGAACTCGCACTCCCGTTGAAGATAAACAACCATCAATGGTTGAGCGTTATTTATTTAATGATTGGGTTTTAGACGTTAACTCACGTTCACTGATTAGCCCAACGCAAGAAAGCTTTAAGTTACCACGTAGTGAATTTAGAGCAATGATCGAATTTTTAGAACACCCAGGTAAAATTCTTACTCGTAACGATTTACTATTAAAGATGACAGGTCGTGAACTTAAACCTCATGATCGCACCGTTGATGTCACAATTCGTCGGATTAGAAAGCATTTCGAATCTCACCCTGGCAGTAGTGAAATAATCACCACCATTCATGGTGAAGGTTATAGATTCTGCGGTAAGTTAACGTCCGAATAAGTTAGGTTCAAACATGCCACCGTGATGAAGTGTCACCGCGCACACTGTTGGTCCTGAACACAAAAGCCCCGAACTTTCGGGGCTTTTGTGTTCAGGACTGCGCGCTAACAAGATAAAAGATATTCTCGCAGCGAGTCTACGTCGGACTTTAAATACAGTTTAATTCCTTTAATATAGTCAAGATGGCACTGCGCCCAATCAACATGGTTGGAATTTTGTAATTTATTAGACAGTGCACCAAGTCGAAATAGTCCAACCGCTCCAGCCGCACCCTTCATCTTGTGAGCTTCTTCTGTTAATCCTTTAATGTCACCGCACTGTAAGCAAGCAACAAGATTATCAATGTACAGTGGAAATTGCTGCTCAAAAATATCGACACTACCAAGCAATGCTTGACCACCAATCGCTTGAGTATATTGGGTTAAAATATCGAGGTCGAGCACTGATAAATCTGAACTGTTTATTGATGTCATATCTTATACAAACTAATTAAAAATGAGCAATAACCATAACACCTTGCCAAAAATAAAACTATAATCGCGGTCAACTTATTACCTTCTTGTGATACTAAGCAATAACTTATTGATAGAGCAATACAATTGATAGTCATTACCAATCTTTACGCCACCAAATTTTACTGAGCTGTCTTTACTTTTCGCAAGTTCTATTTTAAACGCTCTATTTCGTCCCGCAAATGCCAACCATTTATCTTGTTGGGTTAAGCAGGCCTGTTCTGAAAATTTATTAAAATTATGACTAGAGAATAAATGGGTAAAGTTAGCAGCTCCACCTTCAAAATCAGAAGGTGTTCGCTTCCATTTAGCAAAAGTAAATCCGATATTATTATTTGAGAATACCCCAGTATCTTGAGGCGTAAGATAACTCATTTCAATATCGGTTAAATCCATTGCATTGTTAAATGACTTGGTTTTCTGATGACTTAAAATCGTTACGCCATCTAAGCCCACCACTTTAAATTGGATATCTTTAACACTCGCTTTAATTAATAGCCCTGACAAGGGATCTAAACCAATCCCATAGTTATTATGACTGTCATAAGCAACCTTGGTTAAGCGTCCAAAGTTGCTGCGACTTGACGTACCGATATCAATAACCCCCAAGTTAAACAGCCCGAGCCCGCCTTTTTCATCATACTCAACATAGCTTGATTCTAGGCATTGACTGGTGAGAGTGCATTCTTTGGCCTTAGTAGTCGTGCCATGACGAAATGCCATATCACTCGTGCCATTAGTAATCATCGCAATCGCTTGCCCCTGTGTATCGACGCCACCTGCCATTGCTAATGTTACTGGTCCAATTGATGCCACAAACAATTTGTTACTGACCATTTGTTGCTTAATTAGCGTCAACAAACGCCCATTAGTCTGATGGTGGTCAAATAAACTCTGCTTGATTAATCTTGGTTGTTTACCGGTGAAAACCACGGCATCAGCACGCATAATTGCTTGACTC
>JABSRS010000496.1 GCA_013214885.1 Gammaproteobacteria bacterium | reverse complement strand
AAAAGAATATTCAGCTATCTAGATAAGATTTGATATATAACTTTCACGATTTATTAAAAATTCTATAAAACGATTTTAATAATCTTTTGGAACCGCTTTTTGAACAGATCTTCTTTTTTTCAATGCGTTACGCCATAGTAAGCATTTAGGTAAAGCTTCAAACGTATCCAATTTAGTAAAAGTATCGAATACGTCAAAATATCGGAAAATTGGTCCATATACGGCATCTATCAAATGAAACCTTTCCCCAGAGTAAAAAGAGCTGCCACTCAATTCTCTCTCAATAAATCGGAATTTATTTTGTATTTCAGTATGAATAGCTTGGAAGTGTGATGCTTCCTTTGCATTGTACAAGCTGGCAATTTTGCTCAGTATGCTGGAGCCAAACTCAATCCATGCGCGATGATATGCTTTCTCAAGACTATCAACAGGGTGCAAGGAGCCAGGTGTTATTTCATCCAAATACTCGCAAATGATTGCGGACTCAAACAATGTGTGTTTTTCATCAACTAATAAAACCGGAACTTTTCCCATCGGGGATTTTTGTTCAAACCACGCTGTTTTTTTTGCAAGATCAATATCAGTTCTGGTGTAAGAGATATTTTTTTCTTCCAAGGTGATGATTGAACGTTGCACATAGGGGCATAATACGTGAGTAATAATATCGAAATTTTGCTGTTTCATGGAATAACGTTCCTATAATATGGTTAGTTGTCGTCTTGATGGAAAATAAGTACTGATAGCGTATTTTCCATCTCCCAGGCCAATCTGTACTACTGCCATTAAGCTGAGCAGTAGCGGATATTCCCAACCCCCTCCCGTGTTAGTAAATAGCCATCCATTTGTAGAGTGTGTCCAAGTAGCGCCGAGTAGAATGGGTATAACGAGTGCTGAAAAAAATCGAGTTTTGAAACCCAACAACAGAGCCACACCAGAGGTTACCTCTACAAAGAAAACAATATAGGCAAGTACTTCTGGTAGCCCGATTGAGCCGAAAAATTGTGCGGTGCCAGCCAAAGTAAATACCACCAGTTTAAGGTAGAGGCTGTGTGCCAATAGCACAGTAGCGAGCGAAATTCGTAAGATAAATGCGCTGATGTCTGAATTAAGTAAATTGTTCATTGTGATTATCTCCTGTTCAACTAAGTGTCTGTACATTATGCTTCTTGCGTAATAGCAGGTAAATTGGCAATATATGCAAAGTTAAATTGCAAAAATGCAATAAGAGGGTTTGTATGGATTGGAATTCATTGAAGGTATTTCTAGCGATTGCTCATCGTGGGTCTTTATCTGGGGCGGCCAATGACCTTGTCGTTAATCACTCAACCATCTTCAGGCGCTTGAATGCCTTTGAGGAAAAAATAGGTAGTAAGCTATTTGAACGTATAAATAACCGCTACGAATTAACGGCATTAGGGCATGAGCTGCTTGACCTTGCACAAAATATCGAAAATTCTTTTGATGGCATAGAGCGCCACATTGTTGGCAAAGATTTTCAACCCAAGGGTATAGTTAAAATCACTGCTCCTAACAATATCGCTTATCGCTATTTACCTCGCTATATTTCCGACTTTAATGTCAAATATCCTGAAATACGGATTGAGTTGTTAGTGAGTAACCAAGAATTCAATATGACAAATCGTCAAGCTGACATTGCGGTGCGAGCAACATCTGCACCACCAGAACATTTGATTGGAAGGCAGGTGAGCACTTTTAATTGGAGTGTTTTTGGAAGCAAAAAATATGAAGATAGATTTGGTTTACCTACCAATATAGCGGAGCTGATAAATCATTCTTTAATTGGCGCTACAGGAGCAATGAGTCGTCTGCATGCATTCATATGGCAAGATAAACATTTTTCTTACCAAATTATAACACGCTGTGATGATTTGACTGCTATGTCTTATTTTGTAGAATCAGGCCAAGGTTTGGCATTTTTACCTGACGATCAATGTCGACCCGAACTAATAAGGCTATTTAGCGTTCAAGAGAGTAAACCCAGTAACTTATGGTTGTTAACGCACCCTGACTTACGTAATGTAGAAAGAATAAAATTGGTTATGCAGTATTTAACAAAAGCCTTTTCGGATGAGTGGGCTTCCTGAATCATAATAAGATCACTGGAACATAATATAACAAGGCGCGGCTACGGAAATTTACTATCTGGCGCTGCCAAATATCCGCAGAGCGTGGTGTTATCGATACAAAATATAATCGTAAGCGCATAACTAACCAGTTGCGCTTAGCCTGACGTGTAATCGAGCTGCACATTCCACGGCATCAGTGCCGTTAAATCTGATTGT
>JABSRS010000495.1 GCA_013214885.1 Gammaproteobacteria bacterium | reverse complement strand
TGTTAAAGTTTTTGAAATCACGCATTACTCAGTCGCGCATTGGGGTATTTAATACCGCAGATTTTACTTTAAACATTTCCATGCCTAGTGCTTTAAAGTCTTCAATACCTGCAATTTCAGCTAATACTTCAACACAACGAATATCGGCAGTGGTGCACGTTGGCGATTTAAAGATTACAGTGTCACTTAAAATGGCACAAAGCATCATCCCTGCAATGTCTTTTGGGATATCCACCTGGTGGAAATCATACATCATCTTGATCACTGTATTACTACAGCCAACTGGACGGATCCAACATTCAAGTGGGGTGTCAGAGGTTAGATCGCCAAGTTTGTGATGATCAATAATGCCTAAAATAGTCGCATCAGCAATATCATCAGGCGCCAGCGCAATATCAGAGTGATCAATAATATATAAACTTTCGCCAGCGTAGCTAAGCTTTAACTCAGGTGCCGCAACGTTAAATTTGTCCAATATGAATTGAGTTTCTGGGGCTAACTCACCTAAACGGGCTGGGATAACTTGCTCGCCAATTTGATTCTTTAAATAAGCAAGTGCAATTGCTCCGACAATTGAATCGGAATCTGGGACTTTGTGTCCAACTGCGTATACCGCCATGTGTAACCTCTTTTTCTGGGGGCAATGATTGCCCCGAATATGTATTAATGTATTTAATCAGTTAAAGTGACTCGATAGTATTAGCTATTGATCGAGTCTGACTAATTATTATTTGCTATGGTAACCCAAGCAGGTGTTAACTTCATTTTTAGAGCCTAAAATTACCGCCACACGTTGATGGATGTGAGTTGGCTCAATCTCCATTATACGCTGATAACCCGTTGAAGATACGCCGCCAGCTTGCTCAACGAGGAAGCTCATTGGGTTAGCTTCATACATTAAGCGTAATTTGTTTGGTTGTGCTGGGTTTTTAGTGTCGGTTGGGTAGGTAAAAATACCACCGCGGGTTAACACGCGATGGACATCGCCAACCATTGCTGCGATCCAGCGCATGTTAAAGTTCTTGTCGCGAACCCCAGTATCACCAGCAAGCAAATCATTAATATAATTTTGCATTGCAGGCTCCCAAAAACGTTGGTTTGACATGTTAATGGCAAACTCTTGCGTTTCTTCACTGATGGTCATTTTATCTTTGGTTAATAAAAACTCACCAATGGTGTTATCGAGGGTAAATAAACGAGTGCCATCGCCAGTGGTCAACGCTAGCTGAGTTGACGGGCCGTAAAGCACATAACCAGCTGCTACTTGCTTGGTACCAGGTTGTAGGAACATCTCTTCGTTGGCCCCAGTGATACCTTCAGGCACTTCCATGATTGAAAAAATGGTGCCGACTAAGCTATTAATATCAATGTTTGAAGAGCCATCAAGTGGATCAAAACAAACCAGGTAACGGCCGTTAGGACAGCCTGCAACGATAGTATCTTCTTCTTCGGAAGCGATGGCGCGTACTAAACCACTTTCTAATAAAGTGTCTTTTATTAGTTGGTTTGAAATAACATCAAGTTTCTTTTGGGTTTCGCCTTGAATATTTTCGTCAAGCGTTGAACCCAAGATATCAGCAAGTTCTCCTTGGTGAAGTCTGAATGAAATTTCTTTACATGAAGCCATTAACGTATTGATAAGTGATATTAAATCTAAATCTACATTATCTTTTCTTAGTACGGGTACAAAGCGTTGCATCTGGTGATCCTGAGTAATTAAAGAAAGCTGCCATATGATAGCATTATCAAGGGTAATAATTCATTGGCTATCAAGAGATTTTATACCCTGATTAAAATTGGTGATAAACACCAGTTGTAGATGCTAATAGTTTGTATAAACTATTGTTTCTCGGTGGTAATAACGTAGTATGGTTGAAATTTATTCATTTGATGGTAAATAAATTAGCGATGATAAATCTTTCAGGGACGCATGATTTAATTGCACGACGTTTTATTTTTTTGACTGTTATGCTTAGTTCTTGTTTGGCTTTACTTTTCACAATTGTTCAAGTGAAGTTTGAATATGAGCGAGAATTAACCAAGCATCAGATGTATCAGCAATTAATCAGTGAGAGTTTACTCGGTAGCCTAAGTAAGAGTATCTGGACCTATGATGACGCCCAAATTTATTTGCAGTTACAAGGCATCGTTAAAATCCCGACCATTGAAAAGGTCATGTTATCGCTGCCAGACAATGTTGTTTTTAGTGTCGGTAAAATACAATCGAAAAAAACGCTAATCGATGAGATTGATGTTGTCTATTCGCCAGCTCGCAATAAAACTCGTCGCTTGGGCTTATTAACAATCCATAGTGGGATG
>JABSRS010000494.1 GCA_013214885.1 Gammaproteobacteria bacterium | reverse complement strand
AACTGTCAAAGAGCCTTTAACAGGCAAAGAGCCCCCAGCGAACAAAGAGCCCTTACCAGGAAAAGAGCCACCTGCTGCCAAAGAGCCTTCAGCAACTAAAGAGCCACAGGTTGCAAAAGAGCCTTTAACAGGTAAAGAGCCCCCAGCTAACAAAGAGCCTTTAGCAGGCAAAGAGCCACCAACTGTCAAAGAGCCTTTAACAGGCAAAGAGCCACCTGCCACCAAAGATCCCTTAACAGCTAAAGAACCGTTAGTCAGTAAAGAGCCTTCAGCAGGTAAAGAAATCCCTTTCAGTAAGGGAACTACGATAATTAAAGGTGCCTTACCTCATGCGTCTGATATTTTGTCCTTAATTACCAAACAAACAAAACATGCACTTGCAACCAGCACAACAGCAACCGACGGATCGGTTGAGAATACCAAAACCAATTTATCGCTTAAGAAATTAAATGCATTATTAAATAGTTTAAAAATATCTGGGGATTCAAGAATTAATTCTCAAGAGATTAGTGCTAGAAATGAAAGCGATCTAAAACCACTTCGACCGATTGAATCTAACGAACAATTGCAGCGCCTTACCAAGCAGCTGCAACAAAATTTGCCAGACATGCGTCAATTAACTAATGCCCCAATGCTATCAAATATGATTGAACAGTTTACTCGATTTGATCCACTGCAACCTGCTAGCATCAATCTAAGACATTTAGGATCTTTAGCCAGTGCAATTCAGTTAATTTTAGGGTTCAAAGCAGCATCATCAACCAAAGCAGACGGCTCCCCTATTAGCGAGGGTAAAAAATCAGATGGTAGCTCAGCGCTAACTCCTGGACTCTCTCAAGGACTTAGCTCAGCACTGACCGAACAATTAAAAAAGATCTTAGGTAATGGCAAATCAAAACAACCCAACAAGTCGAATTTAATTCAAGGATTATTACAGCTTGGTAACTTGAGTTCGTTAAAGTTGATTGAGGAGTCATTAACCGCCTTAAGCGGTCACTTAAAGCTTTACCAATATCAGAGCCAAGAGCAATCTAATGCCAACAATCAGACCATATTTTTTACCATACCAACATCTGAGCCAAGCATCCCACAAGTTGAGGGGCAAATAGAACGAGGCAATAAAGATCAAGCTAGTGGCCAACGTGTGTGGCAATTAACCCTGCTATTACCCGTCGGCAATACCGATAAAATTCAAGCCAGCGCAAAACTTCAAGGCAATAACTTAGAATTAGAATTAGTCAGTAACAATCAAGAAATGGTTGATAAAGCTAAGTTCTTTGCCGACTTTTTATCTCAAAGGCTAACAACACTGGGCTTAACAGTTTCTGATATCAGTTGTAAACAAGCCGAACTTCCGAAATCGCTGTTAAAACGCCCCAATCAATTAGTCGAGTTAATGGTATGAAAGAAAAATCACAAAAACGGGTAATCGGTTTAAAGTACGATCAAAAATCGGCCCCCAAGGTTATCGCTAAAGGTTACGGTGCGCTAGCGCATGAATTGATAGCGATTGCACAAGAAAATGATGTAATGATCCATCAAGATGAAGCGCTGAGCCAATTCCTCAACACGTTAGAATTAGGCCAAGAGATCCCACGGGAGTTATATATTGTTATCGCCGAACTCATAGCTTTTGCGTTTGTGCTGCAAGGAAAATTCCCTGAAGGTTGGAAAAACATTCACCAGCGAGTCGACATAAGAAGCTAGATTATCTAAAGTGCCAAGCCACGCCAAGCATAAGTTCACGGCGTCGGTTTGTTGCAAAGGAATTGTTGTCATTCCAGCACGAAATTCAAATTAGAAGGTATCTTAATTTCTTAAAACATACCGACATCAAACAATCATTCTAATATTAGTCATTTAAAATTGACAAACTGTTTGGATAATTTAACATAATTAGTTAGCTCATATTTTTAAGGATGAAAAATGTTTGTTTTGCAAAAAAATACGACAAATTGTTTCAAAAAACAATATCAGTCAACAGGAAGTTGAACAGTTACAGCAACGAGTTGAGACCTTGAGTTTCGAAACTGACAATTAACTCAGCAAATTGAGCAGTTAGAAAATGATCCTAATGCCCAATTTGAACATCTGCTGCTTAAGTCTGCGATTGAGTGTATTAACCAAGTTGAAGGTGTAAGGGCTAACAACAAAAATGGGCGGGATGACCGAGAGTATTTCAGGGCTATCCAAAAAGGCCGATAGCATTAACTCATTCGTGTCGACTATTTCAAGCATTTCGGATCAAACTAACTTACTCGCGTTAAATGCAGCGATTGAAACTGCTCGAGCTGATGACGCTGGACGTGGTTTTAGCGTAATGG
>JABSRS010000493.1 GCA_013214885.1 Gammaproteobacteria bacterium | reverse complement strand
ACCATCTTTACCAGAGATTGAGGTTATCGTTAGAGGCTGCTTAGTCGTTAAAAACCGTTCCGATTTTACCGTTGTATTAGCACTTTTTACCATTTTAGTTTCGCTAACATCGCCAGCTTGGGCCACAAACCCTTCGACAAAACGGTAAAAGTTAAGACCATCGTAAAAGCCTTCGCGCGCTAGCGCTGTAAGCTGTTTGACATGGTTTGGAGCCAATAGTGGGTTTAACTCGATCACGACTCGACCGCTTGATAATTCGAGGTAAAGGGTGTGGTCGTTGTTGATGCTGCGCCAATGCTCAGCTGGTGCCTGTTTAATAATGGTTGAGGGCGAGCGTATATCCGTAGTGGCAACCGTGTGGCAGCTAACGGCACCTAGCAATAAGGCCAGGGGAATTTTTCTATTCATTAGTTTGATCCTTGGTTTTTATTATAATAATTGGTATAAAATGGCTCAATTGAATGCCTATAGTGAAGTGTGATGAAAAATACGTCAAATTTAAAACAGCAATACGACATAAATCAGTTAATTGAGATAATGAGCCAGCTGCGCGATCCGATCAAAGGCTGTCCGTGGGATCTTAAACAAGATTATGCCTCGATTGTAAAACACACCATTGAAGAGGCGTATGAAGTTGCTGATGTGATTGAGCGAAAAGACTTTGACGCCTTACCAAATGAATTGGGTGATTTGTTATTTCAAGTGATTTTTTACGCCCAGCTTGGTAAAGAACAGCAACGTTTCGATTTTAACGATGTGGTTAATGAGATATGTACCAAACTTATTCGTCGTCATCCTCATGTTTTTACCGATCAACAATTTGACACCGAGCAGCAAATTAACGCAAATTGGGAAAATGAGAAAGCACGAGAACGCGCTGAGAAACAATTTGAGAAAAAACAAACTCAAGCCGCCAGCAGTTTACTCGATGATATTCCTCATACGATGCCAGCGTTAAGTCGCGCCGCTAAAATACAAAAACGGGTCGCTCATCACGGTTTTGATTGGCCGAGCTGGCATGGATCAATGGACAAGATTAAAGAGGAACTCGAAGAGGTAGAACAGGAACTTGTGGCCGATATTATTGTGCCAGAAAAAGTCAATGAAGAGCTAGGTGACCTACTGTTTGCAGTGGTTAATTTAGTGCGCACTCAGGGCGTTGATCCTGAACAGGCATTGCGAAGCGCTAATAAAAAATTCGAACGGCGCTTCCGCGGGGTTGAAGCAAGACTTGCCAAGCAGGGCATGACAACGCAAGATGCGACATTAGTTCAAATGGATGCAATTTGGGATCAAGTTAAAGTAAGCGAAAAAGATCAGGATAAATAATGTAATTTCAATTGTTACAAATCAGCTTTTTTGATAGAATACTCTCCCGTCCTAGTACTCCATTATTTTTGCTAAATGTTTGCGCTTTCTATAGCTCAAACCTATTAATATTGCAGTGCTTACTAAAATTCTCACACTCGGATCTTCAGGTTAAACATGACAACGAAATATATTTTTGTGACGGGCGGAGTTGTATCTTCGCTAGGAAAAGGTATTGCTGCCGCATCATTGGCTGCTATTCTAGAAGCGCGTGGCTTAAAAGTAACAATGATGAAACTCGATCCGTATATTAACGTCGATCCGGGTACCATGAGCCCTATTCAACACGGTGAAGTTTTTGTCACCGAAGATGGTGCTGAAACTGATCTAGATTTAGGTCACTACGAGCGCTTTATTCGTACCAAAATGACTAAGGGTAATAACTTTACCACGGGTCGTATCTACGAAGAAGTTCTGCGCAAAGAACGTCGTGGCGATTATCTCGGCGCAACTATTCAGGTTATTCCACATATTACCAACGCAATGAAAGACCGTATTGTTGATGGTTGTAAGGGTGTTGATATTGCTATTGTTGAAGTTGGTGGCACCGTAGGTGATATCGAGTCTCAGCCATTTATCGAAGCAATTCGTCAGCTTGGCGTTGAAGTGGGTCGTGAAAATGCAATGTATATGCATTTGACGTTAGTGCCTTATTTAAAATCTTCGGGTGAAGTTAAAACCAAACCAACTCAGCATTCAGTTAAAGAGTTACGCTCAATTGGTGTTCAACCTGATATTTTAGTTAAAGGTGGAGACTACGAAGGTAAAGTTGTAGTGGGTTCTGATATTGCTAAAGAAGTAAAGTTAGTTGAATTTGTTGATGGAAAAAGTACATCTAAAACTATTGGAAAAATACAGGGGATTTGCTCATGAAAAATGCGAAAAATGCGAATAATATAGTCGAAAAAGAATTTTTATCTCACTTAGAAACAATAAAAAAAGTAATAGAAGTATCTCAAGAGGATTT
>JABSRS010000492.1 GCA_013214885.1 Gammaproteobacteria bacterium | reverse complement strand
TACCGACCCATATGTTTTTAGCCCTATCGATGGTGTCTTTTTCTATCACAGAACGCGTTGCTTATATTTGGAATGCAGGGATGGAAGATATCTTTGTGTTTGATGCACAAAATGGCGAGTTAAAAAAGCGCGTCGCCTCTTTTCATCCACCTTTAGGCATATCTGTAACGTTGCTTAACGAAATTAAACCTGAAGTGGTGCCGTTAGGGCTTCATGATCGGATTATTTTATACAGCGACGGAATCGTCGAAGCCCGCAATAGGGCTGGTGATTTTTTTGGTGAAGAGCGGTTGATTGAAGCGTCAAGACAAGGGTTTAAAGACGGTGACGTCCAAGGGCACATCATTGCTGCTCTTGAAGTTTTTTGTGAAGACTTGCCACAAGATGACGATGTTTCATTAGTTGATATTAATTGTGATGTTGGATTATATGATGACTACGTCGCCTCAAAATCAGTCGATATTGAAATGGACTTAGCAGAGCAAGCACCTTTACTGGGTAATTCAAGTAATCAATGGATCTGGCAAATGTCATTAATTGCCAAAAAATTAGCTCAGGTTAACCCCATTCCATTAATAATGAATCAGCTTCAAGAAATTGAGGGTCCAGGTGAACACTGGCATAGTCTGTACACCGTACTGACGGAATTGTACGTTAATGCGCTAGATCATGGCGTACTCAAACTGAGTTCAGCGATGAAGAATTCGCCAGAAGGTTTTGCGCAATACTTCGAAGAGAAAGAGCGACGCCTTGAGAATATCTCCAATGATGACTTTGTTAAAATTCGTCTGCATCATCAATTATTAGAAAATGGCGGCTTGCTGTCCATTTCTATTATTGACTCGGGTGCTGGTTTTGAGTATTCACCATGGATTGAAGATGATGAGTCCGCTGGTTCGAATGTCGTCACCAATCAGTTTAGTGGTCGCGGGATTAAGCTCGTTAGGCAAATATGTCGAGATCTGGTGTATCTTGAAAACGGCAGTGTGGTTAAGGCGACATTTGTCTGGAGTAAATAGCCATTGCTAGGGGGGAGATAAAACCAAGCATCATTTGATGCTTGGTTTTTGTCTTATGATACTTGTTCGATCTGTTCCAATTGATGGTCTGTTAACAACTTGTCGATATCGAGTAATAAAACCAGTTTGCCTTCTATTTCAACTAACCCTTGGAGATACTTGATGTTGATGCTGCCAGCACAATTTGGACTCTTTTTAATCTCACCCTGATTGATGGTATGAGTATCAGAGACCGCATCGACCACAATCCCCATCACTAGCTGCTGACCGTCATTATTTATATTTAATACGATAACCACGGTAGTCGGGCCATATTCGACGCTTTTAAAGTTAAATAGTGCGCGTAAATCAATAATTGGCACGATGTTGCCACGCAAGTTAATGACACCTTTAACAAAGGAGGGGGTTTCAGGTAATGTCGTAATGGGGGTCCACTCACGGATTTCATTCACTTGAAGGATATCGACACCGTATTCTTCGTCATTAAGAAAGAAAGTTAGGAATTGTCTGGCTCCTGATTGCATCCATTCAACAGCGTTATTAGAAGTTTTATTGTTCGTTGCCTGCATAGTAGTTCCCTCTACGAATAGTAAGCTGATATCTTTTTAAAATTACTGTTAATTTATATTGTGTAACAACGATAAATCTGGTTAAACTAATATTAATGGTAAAGCAAAAAGGATATTTAGTTAATCTTAAGCTAGATTAACGGGTTTTTACCTGAAACTTCAATAAATTTCGGATCTTATTTACAGGGAGTAATATATGGATTCTGCAAAGCGCGTGTTAATCATCGATGACAGTAAACTAACACGAATGATCATCAGTAAAGTCATCGCCGTAAACTTCGAAGATTGGTTAGTCAATGAAGCTCCAGATGCTAGCAGTGCCTTATTGCTGGCCAATAAACATCAGTATGACTTTATAACGTTAGATTACAATATGCCCGGTCAATCTGGGTATGATATCTACCCACAGTTAAAAGAGTCACAGCAAGACGCTCAGATTGCGGTATTTACCGCCAACATTCAACAACCCGTCAAAAACAAGTTCGAGCAGCTTGGTGCACTGTTTTATACCAAGCCGATTAAACCCGAGGTGTTACTTGAATTTTTTGCAGTGGAGGCATAATCATGTCCGATCAAATAATTTCAGAGGATTATCGTGACACCTTAAGCGAGCTATTTAATATTGGCATGGGCAAAGCCGCTAACTCATTAAGTGAGATGTTAAGCGATGAAATTATCCTTACGGTTCCTCAGCTCGAATGCATGAGCTATGAAGAAGCAATGGTGCTTTACCTTAACGCTGGCAATGACAACATTG
>JABSRS010000491.1 GCA_013214885.1 Gammaproteobacteria bacterium | reverse complement strand
GAAACCTTAAAACCCGTAAGCGATGTATGACTTTCGCTCAATTAATAACAAGTAAAGCCACTGAAATAGTGGCTTTTTTATAAAAAACAAAGGTTAATAAAATTAAAAACGACCTCGTAGCTTAAGGCTAACAGTGCGACCAGGGGAAGCCATTCCTGAAACAGAGCCGGATTCAAGGTAGTAAATATCCGTTAAATTCGTACCAACAAATTCAACTTCAATATATTTATTGAAGTTATATTTAGCATACGCATCAACGGTAGTAACATCATTACGTTTGATCACTTCATCGTCATCATTACCAGACACGTAATTCGTTCTTACTGCCATTTCAAGCTGCTGATTAAAGAAACGGCTACCTAATAATAAACTCGCCGACCATTCAGGGGCAGCGTGAGCGGCTAAATAACTACCCTGACTGAACCCGCCACGAATACAAGTAGCCATTGATGTCGGTTGGTCATCGATAATATCTGCTATAAATTTTTGCCCAGCAGACGTTTCATCACACACTTCATTACTGAGGCTATACGCCATAGCAATATCGCCAAAATATATCTGATTGTCATAGACACCTTGCAACTCAAGGCCACTAGTGCGTTGCTTATCTAGGTTAGTAAAACTCATCTCATTACGATCTCTGTCCATCACATCCTCGATGTTTTGAGAAAAATAAGTGAGTTTAACGCTTGAGTGCTCAAAATAATGAATATAAGCCACTTCAAACAATTTGGCTCGTTCTGGCTCCAGTGGTGCGGAATAACTTGGAATAGCAGAAAAACCGCTGGTACTTTCAAATAAGCTAGGGAATCGTAACGTTTCGGCATAACGCACATATGCTCGACTATTATCATTAAACAACAATGTCGTGGTTAATGACGGCATCCAGCCACTCCCACTTAATTGATAGCGAGTATTAGATACTGATTCACCTTCAATCACCCCAACTTTGCAGCTTCCCACGATATAATGCGGATTATTAAGCGCAGCGGCACAAGCATTATTAGCCAATGTATAATGGTTGTCGCTATCTGCTAGCCATTCAGAGGTATGGTCTGCGACATAAGCGGTCTGGTTCTGTGCTGCTGTTACTTTCTCCGCAATCTTTGCTGCCAATAAAGTATCAAAATTATTAAGTTCACTTTGATGGCCAACGAGCTGGGACTGATATTCTTCACTCTCGCTAGGGAACATAACGATGAGATTCCGCAGTCGGGTAATTTGGGCTAACAACGCCACTCGAGTGAACGTCGAACGGACAGAGTGTTCGGCATTAGCGACATTTTGTTCAATCTCTTCTTCTACATACGTTTCATTGGTTTGAAAGCGCAGGCGATAGCCTAGTCCTCTCGACTCGCTTAACATCTTAAGGTCGCCAGCATCTACTCGATTTTTAATATAACTATCAATAGCTTTGTAACTGCCATAACGCACCCCTGCATTAATAATCAAAAAATCCCGTGGTCGCCACTCCATGGTAACAGCACCATTATATTCCTCTCGTTCACCCGCACGCACGGCACCACCATAGAACTCAATCATCTCCTGCAATCCCTCTTTCGGAACGAGTTCATGATTTTGATAACTACCAGATAAGGTCACATCTAAATTATCCGTTAATAACATCTTATTTTTGAAGCTAAAGCCAAAGCGGTTCTCTTTGCGATTGACCTCAGATGTATTCATGATGATATTAGGAGTTTCACTCTTGCGATAAGTAAAATTCGGGAACCCATAGCCAGTATTGGTTTTAGAGTCTGTCAGTGTCACCCATATATTAGTGCTCAAATCGATAAACTTATTGACGGGATCCGCTCTAAATTTAATGCTGTAAGCTTGCATATCTGCTCGAGCTAACGGCCACTGAGGTAAACCATCTTGATTGCGATAATCAGAGCGACTCGCTAGAATTTCACCGTGAGTACTTTGGGTATAACGCGCGTTAAATTGCAGTTTATAAAAGTCAGAAATATTAAAGGTTGTTTTGAGTAACGCCGACTCCATCTTTGATGATGTATTTGGTATTTCATCCCCAGGATAATGGTTGAGCGCAATATGTTCTGGCTGTAAGAATGGATTACGTCCTGCAATCAGAAACCCTCGGCCTCCTTGATAAGGCTGTTGATAAAAATCGGCCTGCTTTTTCCCTGAAAAATAGTTGCCACGTTTGCGATAAGCATAAGCACCCAACCATTCAAATTTGGAACTAATCCCCGACATTGCTAATCGATACGCAACATCTTCACCGCGCAACGGGTTATTATCCCGCTCGCTTCGGCTCTGAAAGCGTAGTTCAGGATCATCATAAAGTGGCACTCCGCCCAAATCTACGTAAGCTGGCACATCACGCCAGTC
>JABSRS010000490.1 GCA_013214885.1 Gammaproteobacteria bacterium | reverse complement strand
AAGCGTTTACCAAGCAACTTGTTCCAATTCAGAAAAGACACCGGTATCGCTCGTTGTATTCTAGACAGCATCACGTCATTGCAAAACGGCGCTGACTTAATCTGGATTGAAACTGAGAAGCCACACGTTGGTCAAATCGGCGCGATGATGGACGAAATCAAGAAAGTTGTACCTAATGCTAAGCTCGTTTACAACAACTCGCCTTCATTCAACTGGACGCTTAACTTCCGTCAGCAAGTATTTGATGCAATGCAGGATGAAGGTAAAGATCTATCTTCATACAACCGTGCTGACTTGATGAGCATCGATTATGACGATACTGAATTAGCGATTGTTGCCGATGAAAAAATCCGTACCTTCCAAGCTGATGCAGCTCGTGAAGCAGGAATTTTCCATCACCTTATTACATTACCGACTTACCACACTGCGGCATTGTCTACGGACAACCTTGCTAAAGAATACTTCGGTGACCAAGGTATGCTGGGTTATGTTGCTGGTGTTCAGCGTAAAGAAATTCGTCAAGGTATTGCGTGTGTTAAGCATCAAAACATGGCGGGTTCTGACATGGGTGATGACCACAAAGAATACTTCGCTGGTGATGCCGCTCTAAAAGCATCAGGCAAAGACAACACAATGAACCAGTTCTAATACTGTTTAATTGAATTAAACGCTAAGCCACCGTTTCTGACGGTGGCTTTTTTTATTTCTGGCGTTAAAATAAGTTATCTCTAAATAACTTAGCTGTCTTATGTCTTTTATTACTGATACCAATTGTGCCATCGAGCAAGCCATTGATCGTTATTTAAACTGTAATGCGTTCGAACGGGCGATTTTGCGCATTTTATCGGTGGTGGACAAGCGCATCGGTCAAACTAAGTTCAAAGCAGTATTATCGGAATTAGGCCATAGCGAGTCTTTTTATCAGCAACAGCTCCAAACGCATTTTACCCCTGAGCTTAAACAGAAACTTATCCAGCAAGGGTTAATTGACGGCACGCGTGAAGGGATAAAAGTATCGAAATTTGTGGCTGATTATTTAACCGTTCAAACGTTAATCGATAATTCATTTGAAGATATTATTGAATTCGCCGAAATGGTGGTGCCGATCGAACCTGCCTATCACTGGAATAAGCCATTATTAATCGATAAATTACGCCAAGTTCGTGATTGCTTCTATCGCCGCCAGTTTACTCGTTGTATTGAGTTACTGGAGTTTAATAAAAACCCGCAGTTAGTTGATATTGAAGTCAATCAAGTGTTGATTGACCTGTGTTTCTATCCGTATAAACCGCAATTATTTTCAGTGTTACCGCCGCAACTGCAATATCAAAGTTTGGCAACATTGCTTGAACTACTTAAGCGTGACCTGCTTGATAACTGTGAGGTGGTCGCGGTGCTGGCAAGCGTGGTTAAGCAGCAGCCATCCGACGATAATTTACGCTTATTACTGGCTGAACAATATCTCCACCGTGGTGATCTTAACGCGGCCAATGCCTTAATATCGAACAGCGAAAAATCGACATATGGCTTGCAATTGTCTGGCTGGCTGCAATTTTTGACGGGTGACTCATCGGCTGCCTGTGCGACTTTCACTAAAGCAATCGTGGCTAAAAATCGGCTGGGTCGGCGTAAAAAACAATATATTGGTGGCGCACCAGGGCTAATGTATGTGATGGCATTGCTGCAACTTGGAGTCGGTACTGAGCCGTCAAAGTTGAGCGAGTTATCGAGAGAGCTTGAATATCTGCTCGACGATTATCGTTTTGCTAATCATTATCGGGTTAGTTTCATGATGATTAAACAAGTTAGTCAGGTCTTGAGTGGCAAAGCCGATAGTTTCTCAGTCGCGCCATCGGGCTACTCGCAACAAGACGATTACTACAGCAAGCTAGAAGTGTTATTTGGTTGTTTGTGTGGTCATTGGGCGAAAAGCGACGCTCACTCTTATTATCATCAGCACCTTATTGGCTGTGTTAATAAGCTAGCCGCCGCCAAGCAACTACTATTTACTGAGATAGGGGTTAGCTTAGCGCACGTTTTCAAGCTAAGCCTAACGAGTCAACTTGAGCGTATTCAAACGATTAATCTGTGCGATCTGATTGAGCGTAAAGAGTCGTGGGCGATTGCGCTTGAACAACTTATCGCGCTCGATCAAACGCCAGCTGTTGCACCTACCAAAACCACTGACAAACAAACACGAATTGTTTGGCTACTCGATCCACAGCGCTACGGCTGTAATTTTGAGGCCAAAGAGCAAAAGTTGGGTAAGGGTGGTTGGTCTAAAGGTCGCTCAATCTCACTCAAACGCTTAAGCAAAGAGACCGATAGTTTCGATTATTTAACCGTGGAAGATCAAGCGTTATGCCGC
>JABSRS010000489.1 GCA_013214885.1 Gammaproteobacteria bacterium | reverse complement strand
AATATTTCACTCAATCATTACTGTCTGGCGATCCAAAGTCTGATAGCGTTATTTTATGGACCCGAGTTGAAGACGCCGATGTTGGTGATATTGCACTAAAACTACAAGTTGCACTCGATCCCCAATTTAGTGATGTTCGCGTTGACGAGACCCTAACCGCCTTAGCCGATTACGATCATTGTTTAAAAGTGCGGATCACCGATCTCGACCCATACACTCATTATTATTCCCGCATTATCTATACCAAAGACTCCGTTGAATACGTATCAAACACTGGGCGCACCAAAACTGCCCCTCTAAGCGATAGCGACCAAGCGGTTAAGTTTGGTTTTGTTAACTGTCAGGATTATATCGGTCGTTATTACAATAACTATTTATCGATTTTAGATAATGATGATTTGGATTTCATTGTTCACCTTGGCGATTACATCTATGAAACCACCGGTGATGCCAGATTCCAAGAAACTGAAGGTCGTGGCTTTATGTTTGATGACCTTGACGGCGCACAAAAGCTTGGCACTGGCGACGATGCGTTCTATGCCGCAAAAAGTCTAAGTAACTATCGCCAATTATATAAAACCTATCGCGGCGATGCTTTGCTGCAAGAGGTCCATGAACAGTTTCCAATGATCGCAATTTGGGATGATCATGAATTTGCCGACGATAGCTGGCAAGATAATGCAACATCACTCAATGGCGCCGCATCAGAGCAAGACAAACAACGTAAACAAGATTCAGAACGAGCATATTTTGAATTTATGCCAATTGATCATGAGGCGGCATTCGATAAAAACGCGGCCAATCATCCCCAAGGCGCACTAGCAATCACCGACGAGATGCTATTCCCGAATACCACCATTTACCGTGATTTTAAATTTGGTCAACACTTACACTTAATGATGAGTGATTTCAGAACCCATCGTCCAGACCACATCATTAAAGAGGATGCATTTCCAGCAACCATCGTGATGGATCAAATGACTACGGCAGGTACCATAGCTGCAAGTCAAGGTATTACAGACCCAGCCACTATTGGCGCAGTATTCATACCAATGGTTCAAGCCAAATTTATGCCATACATTAATATCGATGAGCCGCAACACCACATTGTGCGAACCCTTTTAGTCGATATTATTGCAACCTTATACCAAACTGAATATGTCGATAAATTAGGATTAACTTCTGATGAAGCACTAGTCAAAGGTAAAGAGAAATCAGCCGAAGTGCTTACTGGTAATTTGGCGATCGATTACTTAAACAAGGTGATTGAGCAAATTCCACAATCACTGCTTAATGTTTACAATATCGAACCTTTTAGTGCCGATGGTCTAGAACGTGGCCTTGCCTATTTCACCATGGGTAAAACCTCAGTGTTCTCTGAAATGGGCAGTCGTTACATGGTAATAAAGGACGCGTTTGACCTTTATGCTGGCTACCTTGGTATGACAGATCCTGCAACGCAAGATGTATACGGCGGCGCGCAAAATACTTGGCTTGCTCAAACTATTGCCACCTCAACGTCAACGTGGAAGGTGTTAGGCAGCTCAGTATCATTCTCGCCATTAATTTTTGACTTAAGCTCGCAGCGCGAATCAACCAACATCCCACCTTTAGAGGCGATGTTAGACAGCGACGCGGTGCCTTATGAATTTAAACAACGCTTTTATGTCACCGTTGATCATTGGGATGGTTTCCCACAAGCCAAATCACAACTGATCGATGGTTTGCTAAGCCAATTTGGCGTGGTGACCTTAAGCGGTGATATCCATTCTAGTTTTGTTACCGAACATAAAGTGGCAGCGAGTGGTAAGCGCTCATTTGGCTTTACCGCCTCGTCAATATCATCGGCGACCATGGGAACTTTTATTGAAGATGCATTACAAGGACTTGCCGCTACCGTTGCGCCAGAATCTGCTGAAACATTCAAGCAGCTAACTCCATTCTTTAATACCCTGGTCAAAACAGCCACCACTCGTGATGATGTCGCAACCAATATCACCATGGCTGAGCTATGGAAGCACGGCTTGGGTATTGTAACGGTGAGTAGTGATACGTTTAATGTCACCTTGCATCAAGTGCCAGCTGCTGGCGATGTTGAGTATATTAAACAGAGTTACTATGACAATCGTGCGACGTTCTTGGCCGCCGTTGAACAACAAAGCTATCAAATAAAAGATGGCGTATTAACAGAAGTGTAAGATTAAACAACAATAAAAGCCGTTCACTTGCAGAAGAGAGCGGTTTTTTAGTCTCTAGCAGTTACGGACAGGGGGCATAATTAGGATTACGCGATAACGACACAGCTTCTTCAATTAACATAGTCGCGGCAGCGGTTTCGCCATATTGAGAATAATTGCTTAGAAAATGGCTCAAT
>JABSRS010000048.1:9482-14278 GCA_013214885.1 Gammaproteobacteria bacterium | reverse complement strand
GATGTTCTACCCCGCTGCGGTTATCTGTGTCGCCTTTGGCGTTACCTTATTGCTATTGTTATTTGTAGTGCCACAATTTGAAGAGATTTTTGCGGGTTTTGGTGCCGAGTTACCTGCCTTTACTCAGTTTATATTAAGTATCTCCGATGCGGTTGAAAAGTACTGGTGGTTAATTATTGGCACAATAGTCGCTACCGTTTGGCTGTTTAAGCGCGCTCATTTTAATTCACAAAAAGTGCGCGATCGCACCGATTATGCATTGTTGAAGTTCCCGATTATCGGTCCGATATTACATAAATCATCATTGGCCCGTTTTAGCCGCACTTTGGCCACCACTTTTAGTGCAGGCGTGCCGCTGCTAGAAGGTTTAACGTCCTCTGCTGGCGCATCCGGCAATGCCTTATACCGTAAAGCGATTTTAGATGCCAAAGATGAAGTTGAAAGTGGTTTAATGCTTAATATTGCCATGCGCACCACTGGGGTCTTTCCTGATATGCTAGTGCAAATGATTATGATCGGTGAAGAGTCAGGCTCAATCGATGATATGTTAAACAAAGTGGCCAATATCTATGAAATGGAAGTTGATGATGCCGTAGATGGTCTAACCACCCTAATCGAACCCTTATTAATGGTGGTGATTGGGACCATTGTTGGTGGTTTGATTATTGGGATGTACTTGCCAATTTTCGAAATGGGCAAAATAATATAATAGTTTGGAATATAAATCGTTATCATGAATGAATTACTAAATCTTTTTAGTCAGCAACCAACTGTCTTCGCAATCTTTGTTTTAATTTTAGGCTTGCTAATCGGCAGCTTTTTAAATGTCGTTATTCATCGCTTACCCATTATGATGGAGCGTGAATTTAAAACCGATGCAATTGAATATTTTGAGTTAGACCAACCACAGTCAAATGATCAATTTAACTTGGTAGTCCCGCGTTCGGCCTGCCCGAACTGCCAGCATCAAATTAGTGCCCTGGAGAATATTCCACTCGTGAGCTACTTATGGCTGAAAGGTCAATGTAGTCAATGCAGCACCAAGATTTCAGCGCGTTACCCACTGGTTGAGTTACTCACCGGCTTATTATCGATGGCCGTAGCGATTCAATTTGGGGTAACTTGGCAATGCTTGGCTGCCTTAATCTTAACCTGGAGTTTAGTGGCGCTAACCTTTATCGACATTGATAAAATGCTGCTACCCGACAGCATTGTATTACCGATGCTATGGCTTGGCATATTGCTGAATCTTGATTCGCTGTTTGTCGATATTAACAGTTCGATTATTGGGGCAGCCCTTGGCTACCTTAGCTTGTGGACGATTTTTTGGGGCTTTAAATTAGTTACCGGCAAAGAAGGCATGGGTTATGGTGACTTTAAGTTATTCGCCCTATTTGGTGCTTGGTTTGGGTGGCAGTACTTACCAACCATTATTTTATTGTCTTCAATAGCGGGTGCCGTGATCGGAATTACTATTTTGGCCGTTCGTGGCCAGGATAAAAACATCCCAATTCCCTTTGGCCCCTATTTAGCGGTTGCAGGCTGGATTGTACTAATGTGGGGTGAGCGGATTAACAATGCCTACCTTAATTACATCAGCTAATAATGAGTGATTTAATTATTGGTCTAACGGGTGGCATCGCTAGCGGCAAAACCACCGTCGCTGATTTGTTTGCCCAACATTTCGCCATTGATATTGTCGATGCCGATATTGTTGCCCGTGAAGTGGTTGCGCCAAACTCACCAGCATTGATCGAAATAGCTCAGCATTTTGGCTCACAACTTATCAACGATGACGGCAGCCTAGATCGCAGTAAGTTACGCCAACTGGTTTTTAGCGACCAAGCCAACAAGCAATGGCTTAACGCCCTGCTTCATCCGATGATTAGAACCCAAATTTCGCTACAACTTAGTCAAACAAGCTCCGCTTATTGTTTATTAGTGGCCCCGCTGCTGCTGGAAAACTCGATGCAATCGATGGTTGATGTCGTATTAGTGGTCGACAGCGAAGAGCAAGCCCAAGTAGCACGTACCATGGCGCGAGATAACAGCGATGAGCAGCAAATAAAGTCTATTATGGCGGCGCAAATTGACCGCCAGCAGCGACTACAACAAGCAGATGACATAATTAAAAACATTGGTACGATCAATGGGTTGACGAATGATATAAAAAAGTTGCATCATAAGTACACAAGACTTGCTAAGGAAGGATCCGGCAAAACTTAACCAATAAGCTTTTGTTCAATAATCCCTAATAATAAAAACAACAGGGAAGGAGCTGCTAACCCAGCAGGACACTGGCTTTAACTACTTAGTTAATATTATGTCTGACTCTATTACATACGAACATCCGCTCAGTGAAAAAATTCGTAGTTATTTGCGGATAGAATACCTTGCCGACCAAATTATTTATTATCGCAATTTCGATGATAATAACGGTTTTAAGCCATTTTTTGATTTGTTATTTTCCCTGGCCGACCTAGTTGACCGCGGCGAGATTAAAAAGGATTTAATCCGCGATTTAGAACATCAAGAGCACTCACTTAAGCAATGGCTTAACGCCGAGAATATCGATAACCAGCAACTAAAAAAATTATTAGCGCAAATAGAAAGCTTTAGTTTTAATCAACCCCAATCAAATAAAGCACAACAGCTAATTAATAATGATCCATTACTAGCTCAGGTTAAAAATAAGTTAGCCTTGCCTGGTGGCGGCTGTCATTTTGATACGCCACTGCTGCATTATTGGCAGCATTTACCAATTAGTGAACGCCAAAGGAATATCGAACAGTGGCTCGAACCCTTTAATATGACGGTCGAGGCAGTCAGGCTACTGTTGCATCTATTAAGAGAGTCCGTTACTTTTGAAGATAAAGTCGCGAACGCGGGATTCTTTCAATCGAACTGTGACAAAAATCAACTGCTTCGGATTAAGATCGACATCCACCAAGCCTGTTACCCAAACGTTAGTGGCTATCGAAATCGCTATGCGATTCGATTTTCTCCTTGGACAGATCAGCCAGTGCATGATATAAAGTTCGCAGTAGCTTGCTGTTAACCGAAAAATTATGACTATTGTAAAATGCCCAACTTGTTCTAAAGAAGTAAAATGGATTAAAGAAAACAAATTTCGTCCATTTTGCTGTGATCGCTGCAAACTTATCGACTTAGGAGAATGGGCGAGCGAGTCCCATGTTATCGCTGGCCCGAGCAATCCAGATTTAGCCAACTTTGATGAGTTTGATTTACCAATCAATGATGAGTTTTTTAAGTAGCTACCAGCCAGCCATTGTTAAGTAATAGTGTTAGGTTATCGCCGCAATAATCGGGACATTTGCGGCGGGAAACTCATAGTCGGCTAATTGCGATTTATGAACCCACTTTACTTCTTGCCCCTCTAACCCCTTTGCGTCACCATTAAACTGGCTAACGTGCCAAACATCCAAGATCACAAATTTGTCGCCATAATCATATTCTAGCTTGATTAATGAGGTTGCATTAACCACATCTAGATTAACTTCTTCGTTAAGTTCACGCGTAAGCGCTTCAAGGGCCGATTCACCCGCCTCCACTTTACCGCCTGGAAATTCCCATTTGCCCCCTTGGTGGAGATGATCTAAGCGCTTGGCTATTAAAATTTCACCTTGATTATTTTCAATCACAGCTGCGGCTACCCAAATTTTTTTCATTTAACAGTCCATCCAACGACAAAGTTGATTACAATATATTGTATTATACTTAAACTTCTCACGTTGGACATAGTCGATGATTGACCTTTCTCTATTTAAAAATATTGCCGAAATAACCGTTACCGACAGTGCTAAAAAATATCAATCGGCACAGGCGATGCCATTACTTGAAATTTCAACTGAGCTTTGCCAAGCGACCATTTCACTTTATGGTGGCCAAATATTAGAATTTACAGCTCACAACAAATCACCGCTATTGTGGCTTAGTCCATTGGTTAAGTTTGAGTCAGGCGTCCCTATTCGCGGTGGTATTCCTATTTGTGCCCCCTGGTTTGGCAAGCATCATAACAGTGCATACCCTAATCATGGCTTTGCACGCACCAGTGAGTGGCAACTAAGTCATTGCGAGGTCTTAACCAATCAAGCGATTAAGATCACCCTGAGTTTAAGTCAATCAGCGCGAACGGCGGCGCTTGGTTACAGTGATTTTGAGATGTCGATCAGCTTTATCTTAGGGCAAGAGTTGGCATTAGAGTTTTCGATGACCAACCACAGCGACACCGCAATTGATTGTGGCTGGGCGTGGCACAGTTATTTTAATGTCAATGACATTGCAGCCGTTGCCGTCACTGGACTTGCGGGATACCAGTATATCGATGCGGTTCAAGGAGGGATTACCAATCGGCTCGACCATCAGTTAGACCATCAGTTAGGTAAGCAACAAACATTTAAGGGCGAAGTCGATCGCTACTTTGTCAACGCCAGTGCTGAGCAAACGATTGAGTGCGCACAACCAATAACGTTAACTGGTCAAAACTGCAATACCGTGATTACTTGGAACCCAGGGGCACCGTTAGCTGAAAAAATGCATGACATCGGTGCGGCGAATTTTGACCGGTTTGTTTGCGTCGAACGCGGCAGTGCCTTTAGCGATAGTTGGCTAATAGGACCAAAAGACACTGAAACCGCAACGTTAGTTATTAGCCAACCTTTTTAACCAACTGTTCTAACCAACTTTTTCAACCAACTTTTTCATAAATTATATTTGAGATTTCCAAGGGGATAAAAATGCAAAGGTTCGGTACTCTTGACATAATTCTATGGATT
>JABSRS010000048.1:0-9472 GCA_013214885.1 Gammaproteobacteria bacterium | reverse complement strand
GCCGCCTGACATAATAGCCATTGCGCTAGAAAATAAGTCGATAATATGGCGGTTTGAGCACCGCTGTATTTCGCTTTGAATTTATTCCAAGCCAAACACGCATCCGACACCGCAAAAGTTAATGCACCAACAATCAGCAATAAATTAAGCGATGAAGGATCTGCCATATAAATCTCACCAGCAAGCCATAACATCGCTGATATGACGGCAACATAGAACA
Organism: Gammaproteobacteria bacterium; assembly: GCA_013214885.1. GTDB lineage: Bacteria > Pseudomonadota > Gammaproteobacteria > Enterobacterales > Psychrobiaceae > Psychrobium. The sequence continues at coordinate 9,252 of JABSRS010000048.1, read as the reverse complement.
ACACCGCCACTTTTAACTTACCTAAACTGCTGCTTAGCAGTCCAAAATAGCCCACGGACAAAGCAACGACAATTAATAGCCACCACCAAGTGACGGTAAAAGCAAAAATAGTAGAAAATGCAGCAATATAAGCAATATGAGCGAGTAAAAAACTAACTAAACCAGCAATAAAGCGATCTTTTGGCAGCATCAAAAACACATCGCCACACAGCGATAACACCAGTCCCGCTAACATTAAATACGTAAAGGTTGAATTAACCGAACCACTACTAATTAGCGTTACAATTAATATCACCATGGTTAATGGCTTAAATATATAATGCAGCGTCCTATTTTGAGGTCTATCACCAACAATACTTAATCCAGCACTGCCAAAAACCGCGGCACTTATCCATAGCGAAAACATATAAAACCCTTTGATTTATCGAATTAATATCACTTTACCCATTTTTTAGTACATTTGCACTAGGCGACAATAAGTTATTTTTTATCCAAAAAAACAATTAGTGACAATAAATTAGCCCTAAGCTCTTTATCAATCGCCAATTTCCAGCTAAAGTTAACTTACGAAAAACTTTGATATAAGTTCTATGGTCAATTTATACCAGCGCAATAATTTGCTCGACAAACAGCCAAAAACTGTAATTACTAAAGATGACTTTGAGATCTTTTTTAGTGCTAAAGAGTACCTACAACAGCTACTAACCTTAATCGATAGTGCGACAACGCGGATCTATTTAACGGTACTTTATTTAGAAGACGATGAAGTGGGACGTTTAATTGTTGAGCATTTAATCAATGCTAAACAACGCCACCCAGAGCTTGATATTAAAGTCTTTGTTGATTTCCATCGTGCAAGACGCGGTCTCTATGGTCAAAATGATTCCGATGGCAACGCCGGTTTTTACCAGAAAACCGATTTAGCCTATCCCGACTTTATTAAGTTTTACGGGGTAGCGGTAAAACATCGTGAAGTTTTTGGGGTATTACACCTCAAAGGGATGGTATTTGATGATCAGTTATTTTACACCGGGGCCAGTATTAACAATATTTATCTCCATTTCCAACAAAAGTACCGTTACGATCGCTACAGCTTAATCAAATCAAAACCATTAGCCGACAGTTTTGCCAGCTTGTTAAATGATCGACTAGTTAATAGTCCATGTGTTTATTTGTTTAACCGCCAACCAGTAGTGGTGGATAAAAACTTTAAACGCCAAGTAGCAAAGCAACGTAAACTGTTAGCTAGAACCGATTATGAGTTAACAGATTGCGGTCAGGCAGACCTAACAATTACGCCATTAATTGGCTTAGGAAAGCGTAGCAATAAACTCAACAAAGTCATTGAACAACAAATACTAAGCACCCAAGAAAATTTAGTGCTCTATACCCCATACTTCAATTTACCCGCGGTATTAAAAAGAGCTGTCGCCAAATTATTAAAAAATGGCAAGCATGTTGAAATTGTGATTGGTGACAAACACGCCAGTGACTTCTTTATTCCTGCAGATCAACCATTTCGTAAAATTGGTTTAATTCCATATTTATACGAAGGTGGATTAAGAGCTTTTATTAAGAAACATCAAAAATCAATTGATGACAACAGATTAGTCATCCGATTGTGGCAACACCAGAGTAACTCATTCCACCTAAAAGGGGTCACTATCGATAACCGTTACCATCTGCTGACTGGAAACAACTTAAACCCAAGAGCTTGGCGTTTAGATTTAGAGAATGGCTTGTTAATTGATGATAAGAAAGGCCAGCTCAGTGAGATGTTTGCCCAAGAACACCAGCAAATACTAACCCACACCAGAGAAATTAAGCACTGGCAGGACATCGATACTGAACAAGACTATCCGAAAGCTGTGCAATTGTGGCTTAAACGCCTTCATCGCACTAAGTTAGATAAGTTATTTCAGCAATATATGTAAAATTAGTTACCAGAGCTTAAATCTAGGGTCTGCTGATCTTTGCAGCAAGATCAACAGACCCTGAGCTCTGGTAAAATGTTACATCATCGATTGAATGTAATTTTCACTACCAATTCTACCAATCAGTCCTAGCTGCTGCTCAAGCCAGTAAACATGATCTTCTTCGGTATCTTCCAATAACGGCATCAACATATTTCGAGTTTGAAAATCTTGCTTAGTTTCGCACAGCGCAATCACTTGGCGTAAATTAGTGACGACTTGGTATTCTAAGTCTAAATCATTACTGAGCATGCTCTTAACATCACTACCAATCGCTAGTCCTTCGCGCTTGCTAACATCAGGCTTGCCTTCTAAAAACAAAATACGCTCAATTAACGCTTGGGCATGACCTTTTTCATCTTCAAATTCATGAGCAATACGCTCATGCAACTTCATGATACCCCAGTCTTCATACATTTTTGAATGGACTAAATACTGATCCATTGCCGTTAACTCGCCCGTTAACAGCATGTTTAGACCATCAATAACTTCGCTATTACCTTTCATTTCAATCTCCTAATCCATCATAGATTGTTGGTAGTTCTCAATGGTGATCTTATCAATGAGATCAATTTGAGCTTCCAGCCAATCAATATGTTCTTCTTCATATTCTAAAATTTCAGTCAGTAAATCACGCGAAACATAATCACCTTCGCTTTCACAGATAGCGATAGCTTGCGCCATAACTTTGACCTGCTCATTTACAAACGTTAAATCACAACCAAGCATTTCAGTGGTATGTTCACCGATCCGCAGACGCCCCAATTGTTGCAAATTAGGCAAGCCTTCAAGAAACAAGATCCGTTCAATGAGCTTATCGGCCTGTTTCATGTCTTTAATTGATTTTTTGTACGCTTTAGAATTTAAAGCCTTTAATCCCCAATTCTTAAATATTCGAGCGTGCAAAAAGAATTGGTTTATTGACGTTAGTTCAATGGTTAACACTCGATTGAGCTGACTAACGATTTCATTACTGCTTTTCATGGCAACCTCTCAAAACATTTGACTGGATTAAAAATAGCACAAATATAATCGTGAGTTAAGTTTTTTCTTTTAAAATCAATGGAATGCAAAAGGCAATAACAATCGTTATCACCCTTAATTGCAATAACGAAAAAGCCTCTAACAAGAGGCTTTGTTTTAACTAGCTATTAGTTAATGTTGGGAGGAAGCTCTGGTTGGTAATAACACCAATGCTGTTCCATAGGCGGTTAATGTGATTAACGGCGCGAAGAATATCGCAATTAATGTCACGACTCTTACACTCAATCTACTATATCCAAATGCGCGGGCAATACCGCTACAAACACCAAAACACTTACTGTGTTGCTTGTCTAAAGTAACTCGATGCCAAATACTCATAATATATTCCTATCGTTCCAAGAGGATAACAACGGATGCTCCACACAACATGCTTATTACAGGAAGTAAGAATATCCAAAGTAATGCCTGTGAAGCAAACATCCTACGACGCCACTTTTTGTTTTAGTTCGGCCAATTGCTGCTCAATTGAGTCATCGCGTTCCATTTGCTTAAACTGGGCTTCAACACTTTGTTCACTTTGCCCTAGTTCATAACTTTCAACTTGCGATTCAAGGTCAACCACTTTCTTTTCAAAATGCTCGAACCGTAGAATGGCATCATCGATCTTGTGACTAGTAAGCTGCTCTTTAACTTTTATCCGCGTTTTGGCCTGAGTATGGCGCGCCATTAATGATTGCTGACGAGCACGTGCTTCATAAATCTTTTGCTCAAGGCGCGCAGCATCATCTCCTGCAGACTCTAAAGCCGTGTTATAACGTGCCAGCTCTTCTTCAAAGATCGCAATTTGCTCACCGACTTGCTGCTTTTGAATCAGCGCGCTTCGTGCTAAGTCTTCACGACCTTTGCTAATTGCTAGCTCAGCTTTACTTTCCCAACCACTAAAGTTAACTTTTGCTCGGCCAAGTTGTGCTTGTAAATGTTTGCGCTGAGCAATGTGCTTAGCGGAACCACTACGGAGTTCGACTAGTGTTTCTTCCATTTCTTGAATCAACAAACGAACTAATTTCTTAGGATCTTCTGCTTTATCAAGCATTGCGTTGATGTTGGCGTTAATGATGTCACTAAATCGGCTAAAAATACCCATAATGTTACTCCTCATCTTTTTTAACTAATAATTGGTTTTGGTCACTGGTCACTTGCTTAGTGGCTTCAAGGTTAGTTTGTTCAAACCCTAATTCTGTTAAGCCTTGTTCAATGCCAGTGTCGATGTTGCGACTGATTTCATCACTAATCATTGAAATCTGGTTACTTAGTGCTTGCTCAAGTACGGCGACTAAGTAATTATTTGTTGGGCTAACGCTAGTTGCATTGATGTTAGTATTTGCATTAACACTCATGCTTGCGACTGTTAAAGTGGCGGCTAACAACATGCCTTTAGTAATTTTGGTTAATTTAGTCATCATTGACTCCTTGTTGTTTAACTCGACTACATTTTCGTTTTGATAGTTAAGGTAATCCAACTTACGTGCCAACATTACTTAAGGTTTACATTTCAATTAGATACATAACTAACAACAAAGTCACCCAACAGACGAGTTGAGCACAAAAACCATAGAGTGGTTATATTGACCAGTATAGAGTTAATCGAAAAACGTACAGTTCAGACAAGGAAAAGGAAAAGGAAGAGCATATGCTCTTCCTTTTAGGAAAACAGAGAGAGAGGGAGTTTGACTTGTTCGTTAGTTCGCTAGGCGATCATCCGAACTACCAATATTAATGGTTCTCGGTTTCATGGCTTCTGGTAGCTCACGTTTTAAATCAATATGTAGCAAGCCATTGACTAAGTCTGCTGCTTGTACTGTTACATAATCAGCTAATTGATACTTTCTTTCAAAGCCGCGCTCGGCAATGCCTTGATAGAGATAATTAGATTGCTCTTTCGGGCTAGATTCTTTAGTTCCCTTGACCAGCAAGGTATTTTGATGGCTGGTAATTTCAATCTCGCTGCGGTCAAAACCAGCAACGGCAAGGGTTATTCGGTAATCATTTTCCGATAACTGCTCGATATTATATGGGGGATAGCCTTGATTGGTGTTGTTATTACCTTGGTTGGCATTTTCGATTAGGTGGGCTAACCGATCAAAACCGATAGCACTGCGATATAGTGGTGAAAAGTCGATGGTACGCATAGTATATTCTCCGAGAAGCAATAATAATTGTGGCCAGCCTAATTGCTGCGCCGTGGTGTGTGGACCCTAAATTAGGCATCCACTATTAAGAGATGAGGACAAAAAATAGCTTTTCAAGGCTCAAGTTGATTATTTTCTAACCCTTGCAAAATACTGCAATCTGGATTTTCATCTCCCACGCATTGTTCAGCCAAGTCTTCAAGCTTAGTCACCATCGCGGTTAACGCATCAATTCGTTGACGTATTTCAGTAATTTTAGCTAACGTTAATTTTTTCACTTCACTACTTGCGCGACTTTTATCGCGAAAGAGCATGAGTAACTCTTTGCTTTGGGCCACTGAAAATCCAGCTTGACGAGCTCCTTTAACAAAATGAAGTTCTGACACATTTTGCTCATTATAAAAACGGTAACCATTAGCCCCTCGTTGCGGGGTAGCAATTAACCCCGCCTGCTCATAATAACGAATGGTTTTGGTCGGAAGCTTGGTTTGTTTTGATACTGCGCCAATACTAATCATCATACTCTCCTATTTATTTTTCCAACGTTTTAATAACAAGGCGTTACTAAGTACGGTGACACTACTTAATGCCATTGCCAACCCAGCTAACTGTGGACTCAAAAATCCCGCAGCTGCTAATGGAATTGCCAAGGCGTTAAACACGAAGGCTAAAAATAAATTTTGTTTGATTTTAACCCAAGTTGCTTGGGCGATACTAATCGCAGCCGATACCAATAATGGATTGTCGCGGATTAATGTTATATCAGCACTGGCGATAGCAACCTGGGTCCCTGAACCCATTGCGATGCCAAGATCAGCCTGTGCTAATGCTGGCGCATCATTAATCCCATCACCCACCATTGCAACGCTTTTTCCTTGTGCTTGCCATGCTTTAAGTACAGCCAATTTATCTTGTGGCTTAAGTTGAGCATGGACATTATCTAGGTTTAATTGTCCGGCGATACTTTGCGCCGCAGCTAGGTGATCACCACTTAACATGGCTACCTCAACGCCTCTAGCTTTTAACGCGTTAATAGCTTGATGAGAGGTTTCTCTCAGCGCATCTTCAAGGTAGGCGATGGCGCAAAGTTGTAGGTCAATAGAAAAGTAAATTTCGCTGTATTTAGAAGGTTGATTCGTTGCCAAACCTTGAACGCCTTGTTGCTTCATCAGTTCGAGATTACCAGCAATCAGACTTTGTCCTTGGTATTGCCCCGTCACTCCCTTCCCTGCGTGGACCTTAAATTGTTCAATCGAATAGCTTGGATAATTGTGCAACTGACCATACTCAACAACTGCTCGCGCTAGTGGGTGCTCACTCAATAGCATTAATGAGGAGAAAATAGCATGGTCAAAATCACCAATCGCCTCAAGCTTTTTAATCCTAGGCTTACCGATAGTCAACGTGCCCGTTTTATCGAAAGCGACTATTTCAAGTCGACTGGCAATTTCCAGCGCCTTGGGATCTCTAATAATAATGCCATGCCTTGCTGCAACGCCACTCCCCACCACAACGGTTGCTGGAGTCGCCAAACCAAGTGCACAAGGGCAAGCGACCACTAAGACTGCGACACTATTAATCAGGGCCACTTCGAAACCCTGACCGAGTGCTAACCAACCAAAGAACGTCGCGACAGCTATCACAATAACCAATGGCACAAAGATGCTTGATATCTTATCAACTAATCGCTCAATCGGTGCTTTTTGCATTTGAGCCGATTCAACTAACTTAATGATCTGGTTAATACTTGAGTTTTCGGCAACCGCATTGACTTCGATTAATAAGACACCGTGACCATTGACCGAACCCGCAATCACCACATCACCACACTGCTTTAGTACGGGTAAGCTTTCACCAGTGACTAAGGACTCATCAGCTTCACTTTCGCCATCAATAATTTCACCATCAGCTGGAATTTTTTCACCCGCTAACACCCGCACAGTATCGCCGACCAAAAGCTGTTCTAGTGGCAGCATCAGCTCTTGCTCACCGCGCAGTACTCTTGCCTCGACAGGCCGCAGCGCCATTAGCTCGCGAATAACCTGCCCTGTGCTAAATTTAGCGCGGCGTTCAAGCCATTTACCAATCGAAATAAAGGTAATAACTACTGCACTAGCTTCAAAGTAGAGCAAACCTGCCGCGCCATCGCCCAAGGTAAAAAGTAAATAACAGCTAAATATATATGCCGCAGATGTCCCAAGCACGACCAAGGTATCCATGTTGGAACTGCCATTCTTGAGTACCATCCAAGCGCCACGATAAAATTTATAGCCGACAAAAAACTGGACCACGCTCGCTAGCACCAATTCGAGCCATGGGTTGAGATGAAATTGGACACCCAACAGCATCATCACCATCGGTACTATTAACGGCAAAGTGAACAAGCATGAAACAATCAGCTGTTTCTTTTCACTAGCATTATTTTGTCGGTTTCGCTCCTCAAGTGCCGCCGCTGGATCGTGCTCATTGTCAGTGTCGAGCAGCAATTGATAACCGAGCGCTTGGGCTTGTATCGCAAATTGGGCAGGCTTAACCGCGCCGACATAAAAGCTGACCGTTAGCGTATCGGTTGCTGCATTACTGTTAGCCTCTTTAATCCCAGGCAGCTGCTTTAATGCTGTGATGGTTTTATTAGCACAGCCAGCACAACTCCAGCCACTGACTTGAAATTTAAGCTGCTGCTCGGCTAACTGGTAACCATTACCTAAGATAAGCGCAATCGCTTGCTCTAATAATTGAGTGGCATCGGTTGAAAAGTCCAATACAACTTGCTCCAGCGCAAAACTAACACTCGCTGTGATACCTTCAATTTCATTTAGTTTGTGCTCTAATTTATTGGCACAACCACTACAACGCAACCCAAAAACCTTTAGCTCAACAGTCATTTGCTTTATCTCCAATGATTCATCCTATCACCTTAACCTTTCCCCTTACTGTAAGGTAAAGTATTTTCCCAATAAAAAGGCTATGTTCTATTAACTGTTGTGGTGTGCATAATTCATTGAAAGGGTTGCTATTTGATAAAGTAAGCTTGAGCAGCATGTTCTTACATGGATGTAAGATATTAGGGCAATGCAGGAGCAATTTCCGAGATGCTGCGCCAGAGCTCCGAACGCAGGTAGAACCGTGATGCCAGTGGCATCAGGAAGTCCGCCGAAGTAGTGATGGGTTTACAGCGTATTGCTGTTCAAGTGGCAACACTTTACTCCTATATCGCCACAAAAAAGCACAGCGATTGCTGTGCTTGATAGTTAGTTGAGCCGAGTGACTTAATGATTAACCAACAGTTACTCGAGCAAATCGACGTTTACCCACTTGGAACACGCCAGTAAAGCCAACTTCAACAATGAGTTTGTTGTCATTACACTTTTCGCCGTCAATTTTGACTGCGCCCTGCTTAATCATTCGCATCGCTTCAGAGGTACTCGTTACTAGACCAGCATTCTTAAGCAAGTTAGCAATCGCTAACCCATTGTCAGACTCAAGAGTGAGTTCTGGCATTTCATCTGGCATCGCACCTTTTTGGAACCGCGAAATAAATTCTTGATGAGCCTTTTCAGCATCTTCTTCATTGTGGAAACGGGCAATAATTTCTTTCGCCAGCGTAATTTTAATATCACGTGGATTTGCACCGTTCTCAATGTCGGTTTTAAATCCTTCAATTTCAGCCAGAGGTCTAAAACTTAATAGCTCAAAGTAGCGCCACATTAGCACATCAGAGATCGACATGATTTTGCCAAACATCTCACTTGGCGCATCGTTAATCCCAATGTAATTATTGGCAGATTTAGACATCTTTTTAACGCCGTCTAATCCTTCCAACAATGGCATCATAATAACGCACTGTGGTTTTTGACCATGGGCCTTTTGCAGTTCACGCCCCATCAACAAGTTAAACTTTTGATCGGTACCGCCTAGCTCAACATCAGTTTCCATCGCAACAGAATCGTAACCTTGCAATAGTGGGTACAAGAATTCATGAATCGCGATTGGCTGGTTATTAGCATAACGCTTTTTAAAGTCATCACGTTCTAACATTCTGGCGACGGTTTGGTTAGCAGCCAGTTTAATCATCCCAGCAGCACCTAGTTTATCTAACCAAGTCG
>JABSRS010000488.1 GCA_013214885.1 Gammaproteobacteria bacterium | reverse complement strand
TGATCGCCAGTTTGAACACTAGCACCGACCCGATCGTTGTTACCATATTCTAATCGCATACTCGTTGGGCTATTGGTGCCGTTCTTGCTGATCATATTGACCGCGCCACCTAGCGTGGTGGCACCATAGCGTAGGCCGTTGGCTCCGCGGTACACCGCAACCATGTCTGCAGACTTGGGATCTAAGAAACCAATCACAAAGCTACCGTCAGCCTGATTCAATGGTAAGCCATCTTGTAATAGCATCACGCCACGATTAACTGGGTTACTTTGCACCCCTGAACCACGAATGTTTAAGCGTGGTTGGTCATTACCGCCAAAGAAACTCTGCATGATAATGCCGGGCTCAAAACCTAATGCATCTTGTAAGGTTGCCTGACGAGCTGGTAATTTACTAAGCTCAATCAAGTTGGTACCGCCAGCAATTTGTTTAAGCTCAGCAGCTGTTTCCTCGAACGTCGGGAAAGCTTGTTGCATCTTGCGCCCTTGCACCTCGATGCGCTCATCAACTTTGATTTCGTTGGCTAATGCAGGACTAGCTAGGCCCGCTAAGATCAAACAACTGGTTAAATAAGATAACGTTGAATACTTCGACATAATGGTTCCTTACCATTGGATATAAAACATGTTTTTTGCCAGAAAGATGATAACTACCTGATGACAAAAAACGCTTAAATGAATGCCTTTGAAGCGACTGCAATTCATTTTGCCGTTGCTTGAGAGGTACATTGCGGTAATGAAATGGCTTAACACGCTAAAAGCTAAAAGCATTTTTAGTGAAAGCAGCATCCCAAATGATGAATCGAACAACCCTTTAAAGTGTGGGATATGTTGATGAGCCATGCCTAAGCCAGACATAAATAACAATGCGATGACCCAGGGCATTATTTTTCGGGCGCGGGCACTAATCTGCTGTTGCAGTAATCCCATGATATCGGCAGGTAATTTTTTACGAATCGACTCGAGAAACAACACCTCGAAAAAGACCACCCCGATGAAAGTCACCGCCGCAAATAGATGAACAGTAATAAGCACTGGATAAGGCATATTAATCGACCTTGTGTGAAGATAAATTATCGAGCAACGTTCGGCGTTGTTGCTCCGTCGCGAGTTGATGCCATGAACATTGATACTCTCTGTCCAACACTAAACATTGATCGGTTAAGTGCAGCACATCCTCGGGCGAATGGCTGACATAAATAAGGGTGGTTTGTGGTTGTAAAAATTGGGCTAAAAAATCGCTAAGCTGGTGACGTAATGATTTATCTAAGGCACTAAAGGGTTCATCTAACAACAACAGATCGGGCTCTATCGCAAAGGCGCGCGCCAGTGAAACACGTTGCGCCATGCCGCCTGATAGCTGATGGGGATAGTAATTGGCGCAATGGGTCAATTGCATCACCGTTAGTAAGTAGGCAATCTTGTGTTGTCGCTCGTCGGCACTAAAGCCATAGGGCTTCATCACCTCCTCGATATTTTTACTAACCGTGAGCCAGGGCAATAGTCGAGGTTCCTGAAAAGCATAGCCAATGCGTTTGGCTCGATTGTTAAGGTTACCTTTGAGTGGTTGGTGCAGCCCGCACACCAAATTTAATAACGATGTTTTTCCAACGCCACTATCACCGAGTAAAGCTATTTTTGCTCCCGCTTCCACCACAAAAGACAAATCGTTAAATACGGTCTTTCCCGACAGGGCTAAAGTTACGTTGCTGGCTTTAATTAGTTGCATTTTTCCACCTTAATAAGTGATTTTGTAATGGTCTTAATAACAGAAACTCTAAAATAGCCACCAACAGTAAGCTCACTAATACCCATGCATATAATTCATTGGTATCGAAATTACCCCGAGCATTGGCCAGCTCATAGCCCAAACCTCGATGAGCGCCGAGCACCTCTGCCAGCACAATGATCCTAACGCCACTGCAGCACACAACGACCATGGTGGCGCATAGTTGTGCCGATATAGCGGGCACATAAATATTGAATATTCGTTGGGCCAACGAAAAATTGTAAATGGTGGCTAACTCTAACCAGCGCCGATCG
>JABSRS010000487.1 GCA_013214885.1 Gammaproteobacteria bacterium | reverse complement strand
TGACGGACCCGGTTAATTGCCCCCGTGCGAGTTTCATCACCGCTCATCGGTTGTTCAGCCACTAACGATGGTGCATCAACACCAATACACTCAATAACGCTATCGTTAAACACCGTTGACATCGCACCTTGCACGGCTTTTATTTTGACGGGGTTACGCGAACCGACCATCACTTTAATTAATTTATTATTCATTTGTCTTGTTTGGCAAGAGGTAAGTGACGGGCATTCTAGCAACAAAAAGGGCTACTCAGTAGAGTAGCCCTTTAAATAAAACTAAGTGATGGCTAACTTGATTTCACACTGACAAACTCAGGGTAAGCATCAACACCACAATCGGCGATATCCATGCCTAAATACTCTTCCTCTTCGGTCACTCGAATACCAATAGTCTTCTTTAACACCATCCACACTACAAAGCTGGTACTAAATACCCAACCAAATATGATAGCGGCACCGAGTAACTGCCCGCTAAAGGTCGCATCGCTGTTGCTAAATGGCACGACCAGCAAACCAAACAATCCTGCCACACCGTGTACTGAAACGGCACCTACTGGGTCGTCAAACTTCGCTTTGTCTAACATCACAATAGAAAGCACCACTAAACCACCTGCCAATAAGCCAATAACCGCAGCAAAAGGTAGTGATGGCGATAATGGATCAGCCGTGATCGCTACCAATCCTGCTAACGCGCCATTGAGGATCATGGTTAAATCTGCTTTACCCCATACCAAACGACAAACTAACAATGCACTAATGGCACCAACAGCTGCAGCGGTATTAGTATTAACAAATATTTTAGCCACCGCAGAAGCATTTTCAGCATCAGAGATTAACAACTGAGAACCGCCGTTAAAGCCAAACCAACCGAGCCATAAAATAAAGGTACCTAATGTTGCCATTGGTAAGTTAGAACCTGGAATTGGATTAACCTGACCATTCTTACCGTACTTTCCCTGACGAGCACCGAGTAATAGGACACCAGCAATCGCCGCTGAAGCACCCGCCATATGGACAATCCCCGACCCTGCAAAATCGACAAAGCCTAACTTAGAAACAAAACCGCCGCCCCAAGTCCAATAGCCTTCCATTGGGTAGATAAACCCCGTTAATACTACTGAAAATAGCAAGAACGACCATAACTTCATACGTTCGGCCACCGCGCCTGAAACAATCGACATCGCAGTAGCAACAAATACTACTTGGAAGAAGAAGTCAGATTCGAGGGCATGGTCGGCATCACTGGCCTGTTCACCAATAAAACCTGCAATGGTCGGTAACCAGCCACCTTCGGTATTATCAACATACATAATGTTATAGCCAACCAGTAGAAACATCGTACAGGCAATGGCGTACAAACAAATATTTTTGGTCAGGATTTCAGTGGTGTTTTTTGAGCGCACCAGGCCAGCTTCAAGCATCGCAAAACCTGCGGCCATCCACATCACCAATGCTCCTGAAATTAAGAAATAAAAGGTATCGAGTGCAAATCGCAGCTCAGATACTGTGGTACTTAGTGTTGCTAATTCTTCCATTAGAGACTCCTAGCTGACTGATTTAAAGGGCTTCGATATCGGTTTCACCGGTGCGAATTCGTACCGCTCGCTCAAGATCATAGACAAATATTTTACCGTCACCGATTTTTCCAGTATGAGCAGCATTAGTAATCGCCTCAATAATTCGGTCAACATCTTCGGCTTTACAAGCAATTTCGATTTTCACTTTTGGCAGAAAATCCACTTGGTATTCAGCACCGCGGTACAGTTCGGTATGACCTTTTTGACGACCAAAACCACGAATTTCAGATACTGTTATTCCTTCGACACCAATCTCAGAGATCGCCTCTCGGACGTTATCAAGCTTGAATGGCTTAATAATCGCATTAATCATTTTCATTGTTATTCCCCTAATTAATTACTAACAAGGGTATTCCAATTGTTGTGCCACAAAGTTAACTAATTGTTTTAAATAGTTAATTATTGAATATTGTTTGTTATCACATTTAATTCGCACTTCAATGGTGCATCAAATAAGCCAAATGTTCCGATTTGGGTCTTAGCGAGTAGTGTAAATACTCAAAATATTCAGTAACAAAGCCAATAAACACCAAATTTGTTACATTTAAGTAACAAATTTAAACATTTAACTTCCATTGCCTGAGCTCAGACCATACACTCGGGTCGTAGGTCAAAATTAAAACAATAAAAAAAGGATTAGACTATGGGATACACACGTCGCAAGTTTCTTTCAACTATGGTGATTAGTGCGAGCGCGGTTGCATTAGGATCTCTTAGTGGTTGTGGCTCAGATAACGATACCAAGCATCCCCCAGTAAAAGAAACGTTACCACCATTGGTAGGCTTACAGCCTGGTAGC
>JABSRS010000486.1 GCA_013214885.1 Gammaproteobacteria bacterium | reverse complement strand
CGATGAGACGCATCATCCCTGGGTTTCTCGGCCTCGATATGGCAGGAGTTTTATTAGCGGTTATAGTCGCTGGTGGAAAGTTTGCCGCTTTGGTTGCCATTGGTTCCATTCAAATGGATCTAATGTTTCTGCCGTTGCTTAGTGTTATTTTAGTCCTAAAGAAAGTCGGCATGGTGATATTTTGGATCATGTTAATTCGCGCTATTTTAAGCTGGGTTAGCCAGGGTGGTCATCCGATTGAATCTTTAATGTCGCAGCTAACAGAACCTTTATTAGCCCCTATTCGCCGCGTACTTCCAGCGATGGGTGGATTAGACTTATCGATGATTGTGATGTTTGTCGCGCTTAATTTTCTGAATATATTATTAAGTCAATATATTCCAGAATGGTCAATGCTATAACTGTTTTGTGTAACCAATAAATACGACTATAATAAACACATAGTCACTGAGGAATTTATCATGATTTCAATCAAAAGATTGCTACTCGCTATCTCGTTATTAATAGCAACAACGGCTGCTTTTGCGACTACTCAAGCAGGCCAGTTCCAACAATCAGGTCGCTACCAAATACATTACATGGCATTATCCACGACCTTTTTAACCCCTGAAGTCTCTAAAAATTATGGGATTAAACGCTCGCGCTATAATGCTTTTGTTAATATCTCAATTTTGGATACCCTGCAACCAGGAAACCCCGCGGTTCGAGGTCAGGTCACTGGTAAAGCCATTAATTTAACGGGTAATACCAAGACATTAAAATTTAAAGAAATTATCGAAGGTGATGCGATTTATTACATTGCGCAATTACCGTTTCGCAATGAAGAGCGCTTTACCATTAGCGTTGACAGCGTTAATCGCGATGGCTTAAATAGCAAGATCAACTTTAAGCAACAGTTTTACGCTGACTAACGTTAACCACTCTTCATATATAGCTGCACGATAGTTCACCTATCGTGCAGCTTATTTATTTTAGGTAAAAAATCCAATGAAAAAATTTGTTTTAGCAACAGGAAACCCTGGCAAAGTTAAAGAATTAGCCAGCATGCTAACCCCACTAAATATCGATATCGTTGCTCAAAGCGAATTTAATGTCCCTGATGTTCCAGAGACTGGCACCACTTTTATTGAAAACGCGATCATTAAAGCCCGTCATGCTGCCAAACTAACTGGCTTACCTGCGATTGCTGATGACTCTGGATTAGAGGTGATGGCATTGGGCGGTGCGCCGGGGATTTATTCGGCGCGTTACTCTGGCGAAGATGCAACGGATCAAAGCAATATCGACAAATTACTGAGCACCATGAAAGATGTCGCTCAAGACCAACGTCAAGCGCGCTTCGTGTGCGTCTTAGTGTTTATGCAAGACGAGCATGATCCAACGCCAATTATCTGCCAAGGCTTTTGGAATGGTCATATTACCCATGATCAACAAGGCTTATCAGGGTTTGGTTATGATCCAATTTTTTATGTCGATGAGCAGCAGTGCACCAGTGCCGAGCTACCGAAAGAACTTAAGAATAAAATCAGTCATCGCGCTCAAGCATTAATTGAGCTATTACCACGGCTAAAAGCTCAGTTAGGTAATCAGTAAATGTTAGTGTTACCTCCTCTTAGCCTTTATATTCATATACCTTGGTGTGTCCAAAAGTGCCCTTATTGTGACTTTAACTCACATGCCCTAAAAAATGAGATCCCGCATCAGCAATATGTCGATGCTTTGCTCGAAGATTTAACCCAAGATCTAGCGCATGTTCAAGGCCGTAAATTAAACACCATATTTATTGGTGGCGGCACCCCAAGTTTACTCGAACCCACTCAAATGAAACGGTTACTCGATGGGGTTAAGCAGTTAATTGACTGCCCCGATGATATGGAAATTACCATGGAGGCCAACCCTGGCACGGTCGAAAGTGGTCGCTTTGCCCAATTTCAACAAGCTGGCATTACCCGTATTTCAATTGGGGTCCAGAGCTTTCAAGTAGATAAATTAACTATCCTTGGCCGAATTCATGACGGCAATGAAGCCATTAATGCTGCCAAGCAAGCGGCTAGTCTTGATTTGCAGTCGTTTAATCTTGATTTAATGCACTCATTGCCCCAGCAACAAATAACCGATGCTTTAGCAGATTTAAAGCAAGCTATCGTCTTAGATCCGCCTCATCTGTCTTGGTATCAGCTAACCATCGAACCTAATACCAAGTTTCATTCAAAGCCTCCAACCCTACCTGATGATGAAATTTTAGCGGATATTTTCGATGAGGGCCGTCAGGTACTTAGTGATGCGGGCTATGTTCAATATGAAATATCGGCATTTTCTAAACCTGGATTTCAGTGCCAACATAATTTAAATTATTGGCGTTTTGGCGATTACTTAGGCATTGGTTGTG
>JABSRS010000485.1 GCA_013214885.1 Gammaproteobacteria bacterium | reverse complement strand
AAACAGATTCCAAAAGAGTTTTTTCTTGCGATACAGCGTTGGGTTTCAAGTGATAAAAGCGGCGAATATAAAGAGAGTTGGCAGCAGTTTAAAACGCGCTGCATTAGTGCATTGCAACAAATTATCACGCAAACATTAGCTGATAAAAAAATGTCAGCGGCATCAACTAAGTCTAAAGACATTCTTGTTTTTACCTCTGGTGGACCGATTTCTGTGATTATCCAACATATTTTGCAGCTTAGTGATCAACAAACATTAATGATAAATCAACAGCTAAGAAATACTAGTGTCACAAAATTGCTTTTTTCCGAAAAAATGTTAAACGTTGATTATATTAATAATTACAGTCATTTAGAGCTGGCGGGTGTTGAATGGTTAACATTCAGATGATCCTAAAGTAGCAAAGCTTAATTTCAAATAATTAAAACTCTGTGGGAATATAAACATGAAGAATAACAAGTTGTTTGATTTATCAGGAAAACTAGCGTTAGTTACGGGCGCAAGTCGAGGCATTGGTGAAAATATTGCAAAAGTATTGGCACAAAGTGGTGCGCACGTCATTGTTTCAAGTAGAAAAGTAGCAGGTTGTCAGGCTGTTGTTGACCGCATTATAAGCGAAGGCGGCAGTGCAGAGGCTATCGCTTGTCATATTGGTGAAATGGAACAAATAGACAGTTTGTTTAATCTCATTACAGAAAAGCACGGCAAGTTAGATATCTTAGTGAATAATGCGGCAGCAAATCCGTACTTTGGCCATATATTAGATACTGACCTTAATGCATTTCAAAAAACGGTTGATGTTAATATACGAGGTTACTTTTTTATGTCAACACGCGGGGCACAATTGATGAAAGACAATGGCGGTGGCGCTATTGTTAATGTTGCCTCTATTAACGGTGTTATTCCAGGTGATTTTCAAGGCATTTATTCAATTACTAAGGCTGCGGTTATTTCTATGACAAAAGCCTTTGCCAAAGAATGTGCTCAATTTAATATACGTGTTAACGCATTGTTGCCGGGCGCAACGGATACTAAGTTTGCATCAACCTTAGTAAATAACCCTAAAATATTGGCTCAAGCTATGGCGCATGTACCGATGAAACGCGTTGCTAAACCAGAAGAAATGGCAGGTACGGTATTGTATCTAGTTTCCGATGCTTCGAGTTATACCACAGGTACCGCGATTAATGTTGATGGTGGCTATTTAATTGGTTAAAGGAACTACTTGTCCTGTTAATTATGTCTTAATTAACGTATGGGTTACTAAAGAACATTTATAAAACTTTAGGATCATTATGGCTCACTCTAATAAAGAAAATACCGATAAGTTGTTTGAATCATTTTCAGTCAAGTCTTTACAGTTAAAAAATAAAGTGGTGATGGCACCAATGACGCGAACATTTTCTCCAGATGGCGTGCCAACAGCTGATGTGGCCGCTTATTATCGTCGTCGAGCAGAAGGAAATGTTGGTTTAATTATTACCGAAGGCACCAGTATTTCACACAAAGCAGCCAATGGTTACGACCGTGTACCAAGAATTCATGGTGAAGCAGCTTTAGCTGGCTGGAAAAATGTCGTTGATGAAGTACATGCAGCGGGTGGAAAAATAGTGCCACAACTTTGGCATGTTGGCTCGATAAGAAAAGCAGGAGTCGGCCCAGACAAATCGGTACCAGGCTATAGCCCATCAGGCTTATATAAACCGGGCGCTGAAAATGGTGTTGTTATGTCTCAAACAGATATTGATGACGTGGTCGCTTCATTTGCCCAAGCAGCAGTAGATGCTAAGTCGGTCGGCTTTGATGGTGTTGAAGTACACGGTGCTCATGGTTACTTAGTTGACCAATTTTTCTGGCAAGGTACTAATGAAAGAACTGATAAATATGGTGGTTCTTTGGAAAATAGAACACGTTTTGGCGTTGAAATAGTGCAAGCTATTAGAGCGGCAGTGGGTGAAGACTTTGCTATTATTTTTAGATTTTCACAATGGAAACAGCAAGATTACAGCGCCAGACTTTGTCAAACACCAGATGAGCTTGAAACCTTTCTAACGTTATTAAGTAGTGCAGGCGTTGATGTATTTCATGCCAGTACACGACGTTTCTGGTTAAGCGAGTTTGAAGGTTCAGATCTGAACCTTGCGGGCTGGACTAAAAAATTAACAAACAAACCGGTGATAACGGTCGGCAGTGTTGGTCTTGATAGCAGCTTTATAGATGAAGACGGCGGAAGCTTAGAAATGTCCGACAAAGCAGGGGCTGAAGCAGGTTCAATCAAGATGTTATCAGATCGGGTTGCAAATAATGAATTTGAGCTAGTCGCTGTTGGGCGAGCTTTACTTCAAGACCCTGAGTGGGTAGTGAAAGTAAAAAATAACCGCTTGGACGAACTTCA
>JABSRS010000484.1 GCA_013214885.1 Gammaproteobacteria bacterium | reverse complement strand
TTTACTCCCTTGATATGGGCGCGATACTGGCGGGCACCAAATACCGTGGTGATTTTGAAAAACGGTTTAAGTCAGTGCTAAAAGATTTTGAACGTCAGCCTGACTCTATTTTGTTTATTGATGAAATACATACCATTATCGGAGCTGGTGCGGCGTCTGGTGGCATGATGGACGCGTCTAATTTATTAAAGCCATTGTTATCTAGTGGCAAACTTCGTTGTATCGGTTCTACCACTTATCAAGAGTTTTCTGGGGTATTTGAAAAAGATCGTGCCTTGGCCCGTCGTTTCCAAAAAATTGATATTGTTGAACCGACCATTGAAGACACCACCGAGATCTTAATGGGTCTTAAAAAATGTTATGAGACTCACCACAATGTTACCTACACCAAAGGTGCCATGCGTGCAGCGGCTAAACTGTCGGCTAAATACATTATTGAGCGCTTTCTGCCTGATAAGGCGATCGATGTGATTGACGAAGCGGGTGCTCGTTTGGCGATGAAGGGGAATAACGATCGAGATCCCATTATCGATGTCGCTCAAATCGAAGAAATTATCGCCAAAATGGCTCGGATCCCAGAACAATCAGTTTCATCGTCTGATATTAAATTACTTGAAAATTTAGATCGTAATTTAAAACTGGTGGTATTTGGTCAAGATCCTGCGATCGACAAATTAACCTCGGCGATTCGACTTTCGCGTTCGGGCCTTGGTAATGAAGACAGGCCAATTGGCTCGTTCTTGTTCGCTGGACCAACCGGGGTTGGTAAAACAGAGATTTGTAAGCAATTGGCAAAAAGCCTTGGGGTGGAATTAATCCGATTTGATATGTCGGAATATCTAGAAAGCCATACGGTTAGCCGGCTGATAGGTGCGCCTCCAGGTTATGTTGGTTACGATCAAGGTGGCTTGCTAACGGATGCGGTGCGTAAACATCCACACAGTGTGGTGTTGCTAGATGAACTAGAGAAAGCTCATAGCGACGTCTACAACTTATTACTGCAAGTGATGGATCATGGTAGCCTAACAGATAATAACGGTCGCAAAGCTGATTTTAGAAACGTTATATTAGTGATGACCACCAATGCTGGGATATCGCACACCGCACGTCAATCTATCGGGTTTAAATCACAAGATAATTCCAGTGATGCGATGCAGGACATTAAGAAAGAGTTTACCCCTGAGTTTAGAAACAGACTGGATTCAATTGTATGGTTTAACCATCTTGACCACATAGTGATTGAGCAGGTAGTTGACAAATTTATTGTCGAGGTTCAAGTACAGCTTGATGCTAAACACGTCACCCTCGAAGTGTCCAACAGTGCTAGACGTTGGTTAGTCGACAATGGTTATGACAAGGCGATGGGTGCAAGACCGATGGCTCGGGTGATTCAAGAAAAGCTTAAAAAGCCAATGGCCAATGAATTATTATTTGGTGAGTTAACTAACGGTGGTACTGTCGAGGTTAATCTTAAAAATAATAAGTTATCGTTCAAATATATTCCATTGAACCTAACGGAAGATATTAGTTAATCGTTGGAGTCTGTTTTAAAGGCATAAAAAAACCCATCAATTGATGGGTTTTTTTCATTGTAACTCTGGAAAGAGTTAATAAAAAATTAACGTGCTCGGAATACGATACGACCTTTACTTAAATCATAAGGCGTTAATTGCACGGTCACTTTATCGCCAGTAAGAATACGAATGTAGTTTTTACGCATTTTACCAGAGATATGTGCTGTTACAACATGGCCATTCTCAAGTTCCACTCGGAACATCGTGTTAGGTAATGTGTCTAACACTGTGCCTTGCATTTCAATATTGTCTTCTTTAGCCATTAAGACTTGTTCCTGTAAATTGCTTTTTCCGTTTAAAAATTAAACGAAATAATGTGGGAATTTATGGGCGCAAATAATGACGCAAAAGTGCGTTCGTGTAAAGGTTTGGCTGTTAATTTTTAAAGATAATCCATTTATCTTGGATAAAACGGGCATTGGGCATGAAATTTTGTTTATATTTCATACTTGGACAGCTTCCAATAAAATAACCAAGGTAGACGAATTCAATATTATTTTTCAAGGCGAGGTCAATTTGGAGCAAAATGCTGTAGCTGCCAAGTGACAGTTTTGTAAAGTCGGGATCAAAAAAGGTATAGGCAGCAGATAATGCATTAGGGGTTCGGTCGACCACGGCGACTGAAATAAGCTGGTCTTGCAAATACAGTTCAATAAACTGAATATTCATCCAATCACATTGGGCAAAGCTTAATAGTTGTTCTTTATTGGGCGGAAACATACTGCCATCACTATGGCGGCTCGTAATATATCTTTGATAGAGTGGCCAATAGGTTGGCTGGATTTTGGTTGAAATTTTAATCGTGAGGTTTTTATTTTTGTTTTTGAGCCGTTTTTGGCTTTTTGATGCGA
>JABSRS010000483.1 GCA_013214885.1 Gammaproteobacteria bacterium | reverse complement strand
TTATGATGGAATATAAAAACATTCTCGTGGTAGTAGATCCAACCGTTGAACAACAGCCAAGCCTTGACCGTGCTGCGTTCTTAGCACGGAGTTATGGGGCAAAAATTTCGTTAATATTGTGTATCTATGATCTTTCCTATGAAATGACTTCAATGTTATCGGTCGATGAGCGTGAAGCAATGCGGCATGGCGTAATCGAACAACAAAAATGTTGGTTAAATGAATTAATTGCTAATTACTCAGATTTAACTATCGAGACAACTGTTACCTGGCACAATCGTCCTTTCGAGGCATTTATTAGACATGTCATTGCACACGATATCGACCTGTTAGTAAAATCTACTCATAAGCATGGTAAATTAAAATCGGTAATATTTACCCCGACCGATTGGCACTTGTTAAGAAAATCACCTTGTGATGTGTTATTGGTTAAAGACCATGCTTGGCCAAAGGGCGGCACAATTTTAACCGCCGTTAATGCGGTGAGTGAAGATCAAGCGCATATCGATCTAAATGAACGAGTTATTGGTCATGCTACTGATATTGCGAAAGTTGTTTCTGCTAATGTTAAGCTGGTTAACGGCTACCCTGGCACACCGGTTAATATTGCGATTGAAATCCCTGAATTTAATTTAAACGAATACAATAGCTCCGTTCGTGCACATCACGAACAAGCAATAGCACAATTGGCAAAAAAAGCCGGGTTACCTGTCAGTTGTTGTATTACTGAGGAAGGACTCGCTGAAGATGTTATTCCAACAGTAGCTCGAAATTTCGATGTCGAATTAGTGGTGATTGGTACGATTGGTCGCACTGGACTTTCAGCTGCTTTTATTGGTAACACGGCAGAGCATGTCATTGATCAAATTGAATGTGACTTACTGGCTGTTAAGCCGAAAGGGTTTAAGTCGCCATTAGCAAATTAATCAAATAAATATATATTGTCTTTAGCAGGTCGCCTATAATGGCGACCTTTTTTATCGCTGTATTATTGGATAACCAATGCATTCACAATCCTCAGAACAAGACAAAATCAAACTAAAAAAAATTGAACGCAAATTAACAAGTAAAGTCGGCAAAGCTATTAGCGATTTTACGATGATTGAAGATGGCGACAAGGTAATGGTTTGTCTTTCGGGTGGCAAAGATAGTTATGCAATGCTTGATATTTTATTGTTGATGAAGCAACGTGCTCCCATTCATTTTGATATCGTTGCGGTTAATTTAGATCAAAAGCAACCAGGTTTCCCTGAAGATGTCCTGCCCAAGTATCTCGAATCTATTGGCGTCGAGTATAAAATAGTCGAGGAAGATACCTACTCAATTGTGATGGATAAAATCGCGCCAGGCAAAACGACTTGTTCATTGTGTTCAAGAATGCGTCGGGGTATTTTATACCGTACTGCTAAAGAGATTGGTGCAACAAAAATAGCATTGGGTCATCATCGCGATGATATGCTCGAAACATTATTTTTAAATATGTTTTACGGCGGTAAGTTAAAGTCGATGCCACCAAAACTCTGTAGTGATAATGGCGAGCATATTGTGATCCGTCCCCTAGCCTATTGCGCTGAGTCTGAATTGATTACTTATAGTGATCTTAAAAAATTCCCAATTATTCCTTGTAACTTATGTGGCTCTCAAGATAATTTACAGCGTCAAGCCATTAAAGGCATGCTAAATGATTGGAGCAAAAGATTTCCAGGTCGCATTGAGTCGATGTTTACCGCAATCCAAAATGTAACCCCTTCACACTTGGCCGATCGTAATTTACATGACTTTAGTGCGATAAAAACTGGGGAAGCAAACCAACTTGGTGATCAAGGCTTCGATCAAGAGCAGTTCTCAGCACCAATTGAAACCAGTGATACCCAAATAATAGAGTTAACTTAATCTAACGTTACGCAAATTTAAAATGTATTGAAATGAGTGGCGTACTAAGATTAATATCCCTTAGCACGCCGCCTTTTAATGACCAAGCTGTGGTGTTACTGAGATCAACTCACTTGAGTAGGTAAAGCTCTGCTGTTTGGCTAATTGTGCGATAGCTGCTAAAGGCAAAAACACTTTATTAGAAGTAGAGTCGCCAATTAATTGGTGTTGCTCGTTCGAACTATTGGCATAAAGTGCTGCCTGATCTTGCTCGAACTTAAAATTTAATCCGATGACTTCAGGCATAAAGTAATTCTGCATACAACGCATTCATTTGCGAAATCCAGCCATTGATTGATCGCGCTGTAATGTTGGTTAATTCAAATTGAGCAACTTCTACCCGCATCGATAAATGACACATGTCCTTTTCAGGAGTGAAAATGGTGATAGCGGCACGATCTTGCTTTAATTTGTGATCTAATGGCAGTAGCATTTTTCCTGTTTTGGTAATGCTTAAGTCAATACTATTGTCACCATCACTAATGAAACCTTGACTAATC
>JABSRS010000482.1 GCA_013214885.1 Gammaproteobacteria bacterium | reverse complement strand
TACTCGCGTTAAAGGATAGAGGTTCACCATTGATTTTAGGCTAAATTTAACTTGATCTTAGGCTCAGGGCTTGAGCCGCCTTAGAAAACTAAATCTATATGATTAAAGTTCTGTTCTCGTTAAGTATTGGTGTTATCTAAGTTGCGTAAAGCTCAAATATAGACCATTAAAAGCAAAGTAATATAGGAGAATTATAATGAGAGTAAAAACTATCCGTTTCCTATAAAAAATGCGGCCAATCTTCCTCTCGAAGTACCAATGACAATTACCCAGAATGATACAGCAGCCTACATTATTGAATCTTATGAAGATAGAATGCGTCGAGAAGAAGCTATTGCATTATTGAAGAGCCAAACTACTGATGTAGCCTGTCCTTGGAAAAATGGAAGAATCGAAAGGTTTTCTTGCTATGTTTAAACGAAAATGGCAACAAATTATTTTTAATCCTCAGTATCAATTATAAACTCACTGAGTACCTATCAAGCCTATATACGTGATAAGCCCGCATAGCAATTTAAATAACAGAACACCTGCAGAAGTTTTTAGTCATAAGAAACCTAAAGGCTAAGCTAAATATATTGGAATGATGATAAAAAAAAGTTATAAGCAACAATGTTCAAAGAGAAATACAGATTTCCGATACTCAAAATTTGAAACTCTCGAATATTGGCAAATCAAAGTAATATTATGTCAAAAAATTAGATATATTTTAACTGAACTGGAATATATCCAGCCTATTCTATTGAAAAATAGGCTAAATATACTACGAGTAATAGTCCGAACGGTGCGAACAGGACACAAATTTATTATCCCTCCGCATTTTCCAAAAATTCAGATTTAATACTCATGAGATCGATAAATTCCTTCGAATAAAATTGTGCTCACTGATGAGCAGCTAAAATATTATCGGCTATTTTAGCTGCTACCATAATGGTAGGTGCATTAGTATTACCGCTGATGAGTGTTGGCATGATGGACGCGTCAACCACTCGTAAATGATTTATGCCATGAACTTTTAATTCATTATCAACAACGGCTAGTTCATCATTACCCATTTTACAGGTACCTACGGGATGATAAATAGTATTGGATTTATTTTTTAAAAACGTGAGTATTTCAGCATCACTTTGCGTGTGATTACCTGGCAATATCTCGCTGCCATTGTTGTCTTTCAATGGCGATTGGTTCAAAATTGAACGAGCGATTTTAAGGGCTTGAATCATATTTCTTTGGTCGTCTTTATGGTCAAGCATATTCAATTTAATTTTTGGAGGTAATTCGGCTTTGTTTCCATATAAGCTAACATTACCACGGCTTTTAGGACGTAATAAACAAGTATGTAAAGCAATACCATAATTAAACATTATTTTTAGATCTCTACCATGATCATCAAAAGCAGCGGGAATAAAATGCAGCTGTAAGTCCGGTCTTGATAAATCAGCTCTTGATTTAATGAATCCACCTGACTCGGCTACTGCGGATGTTAAAATCCCCATGCGTTTTTTCTGAAAGTATTTGAAAGATTCCTTTACTAGCCACCATATTGCTTTGGGTCTCAACGCCAATAAATTTTCATTTTTGTGACGATTAACCACGATAGTGTCGGGGTGATCTTGTAGATTCTCCCCTACCCCAGCTAGTTCATGAATGATAGGAATACCGTGCGCATTTAATTCATCTTTTGGCCCAATACCAGATAACATTAATAATTGTGGCGAGTTAAAAGTTCCCGCACTTAATAACACTTCTTTGTCAGCGTATATACTAAATTCTTTATTTTTAATTTTATAGCAAACACCCGTGGCAACTTTCGTTTCACTACCATCATTGTTTGTCTCTACTAGTATTTTTTGTACCTGAGCATCGGTAACCACGGTTAAATTGGCTCGGTGTAGATTAGGCGTCAAAAAAGCCTTGGCGGAACTACAACGCTGACCATTTTTTTGCGTAACTTGGTAGTAACCTACTCCTTCTTGTGTTGCTCCATTAAAGTCATCATTAGCAGGAAAACCAGCTTGTTGTGCAGACAATATAAAATCATCATGTACCGCTGGTTTAGCGCGTGTATCAGCAACATTTAGCGGTCCATTTATGCCATGGAATTCATCCTCTCCTCGTTCTTGATGTTGCGTACTTTTAAAGTAGGGTAAAACCTCGTCATAGCTCCAACCATCGTTGCCTAATGCGGCCCAATGATCATAGTCTTCTTTTTGTCCTCTAACATATAGCATGGCATTTACCGAGCTACTACCGCCGAGCGTTTTTCCTCTGGGGTTAAATATTTTACGATTTTTTTGATTCGCCTCTTCTGCTGAATATAACTGCCAGTTTAAGGTTCTGCTTCTCATCAAATTAATAACACCTAAAGGTAAGTGGATACTCCAATTTTTATCTTTAGGCCCAGCTTCAAGTAAGCATACTTGATATTTCCCACAAGCAGATAAGCGATCAGCTAAAACGCAGCCAGCCG
>JABSRS010000481.1 GCA_013214885.1 Gammaproteobacteria bacterium | reverse complement strand
GGTAACTATCGTTGGGTTGTCGACCAAGGGTAAACCAGGCCAAGGGCATTTAGAGATCACTAATATTAGTGAGTCGATTACCGAGGTAGTCAAGTCGGTTAAAGAGCAAATTTTATCAAAAGATCAATTTAAGGCACTAGAAAAATCGGACAAAAAACAACTAAAGCAAAATAAGAAAAATCCACCGAAAGCCAAAGATAAATTATTTGTCATTGATTTTAAAGGCTCAATGGATGCGCGTGAAGTTGAGTCCTTGCGTAAAGAGGTCAGTGCAATTGTTCAGGTTGCCACGCAGCAAGACAAGGTGTTGTTGCGTTTAGAAAGTCCTGGCGGGGTAGTCCATGGCTACGGATTAGCAGCAAGTCAACTTCAACGCATAACAGACCGAGATATTGAACTGACAGTTGCCGTTGATAAAGTCGCTGCGAGTGGCGGTTATATGATGGCCTGTTTAGCGACCGAGATTATAGCCGCACCCTTTGCCATTATTGGCTCGATTGGGGTGATAGCTCAAGTACCAAACTTTAACAAAATTCTTAAAAAGAATGATATCGAATTTGAGCAAGTGACTGCGGGTGAGTTTAAGCGTACTTTAACCATCTTTGGTGAAAACACCGTTAAAGGTCGCGAAAAATTCCAGCAAGAAATTGATGAAACACATCAATTATTTAAACAGCATGTTAGTGATAGTCGTCCTAGCCTTGATATCGATAAGGTTGCCACTGGCGAGCATTGGTATGGTAATCAGGCCATTGATTTGGGGTTGATCGATAGAATAACCACCAGTGATGATTACCTATTAGAGCAGGTCGCTGAACGTGAAGTGTTCCATTTTAAATACGCAGTGCCTAAATCGTTGAGTGAAAAACTGGGTAAAGCGGCGAGCCTGTCAGTAGAGCATGGTTTAGCGAACGCTTGGGGCAAACTTAGTCAGTGGCGACCATTTTAAGGAGTAAATAATGGAACCAAAATTTTGGCACCAGGTCTGGAAAAACAACAGCATTGGTTTTCACCAGATGGAATTTCATCCGTGGCTTAAAAATATCACCGAGGAAAAAATGGCAGCCAATGTGTTTGTGCCATTGTGCGGAAAGTCATTAGATATGTGTCCATTGGCCGCAAGTTATGACGGTCTAATTGGTGCAGAGTTAAGTGAAATAGCCTGCCGTGATTTCTTTACTCAGGCCAAGTTAACCCCAGAAATTAGCAATAACGGCCAGCATCAGCAATTTCGCTTTGCAGATAGTGAAGTGGATATTGCGTTGTTAATGGGAGATTATTTTGCGCTTAGTCCTGAGCAATTTAATGCCAAAGGTGGTTTTGATATTTTTGACCGTGCGGCGATGGTGGCGTTACCACAATCAATGCGCCAAGCCTATGTTGATAAGCTAAGGGAACTATTTAAGCATACAACGTTGTTTATTATGACCTTAGAGTTTGACCAAAATGAGATATCAGGCCCGCCATTTTGCCTAAATGATACAATGATTAATCAATACTTTGGCTTTGCAACATCGGCTAAGTTACTTGAGAGTAAATTACTCGATGATAAAGTGTTTGCCCAGCGGAAACTGAAGGTTAGTTCATTAAGAGAGAGTTTATACCAGATAACTTGGTAGTCCTGCTTCAGCAACTATAAAACGTTATAAAAAAAATAGCCGCATTGCGCGGCTATTTTTATGCTTAATTTTGATTAACTTGTGATGAGTTAAAGTTTCTCTTCTTTATTGCCTGCCCAAGGGTTGCGATAAACTTCAAGATCCATTTCTTTCTCAGATTTACCAACAATACAAGTTACCATGGTATCTCCAGTAACATTAACCGCGGTGCGCGTCATATCTAGCAAACGGTCGACACCAATGATTAATGCAATGCCCTCGACGGGTAAGCCAACTTGCTGTAATACCATCGCTAGCATGATTAGACCAACACCAGGGACACCAGCGGTGCCTACCGACGCCAGAGTTGCCGTTAAAATAACCATTAAGTAATCTGAAATGGTTAGGTCAACCCCGTAGATTTGGGCAATGAACACTGTGGCAACACCTTGCATTATTGCGGTGCCGTCCATGTTGATGGTTGCGCCAAGCGGTACGGTAAACGATGCGACATTGTTATGAACCCCCATCTTCTTGGTTGCCGTTTCTAAGGTCACTGGAATAGTGGCATTTGAACTGGCCGTACTAAAAGCAAATAAGGCAGCATCACGCATTTTACGAATGAAGATCACCGGGTTTAGTCCAGACAAAACCTTTAAAATAATAGGGTAGGTAATTAAGGCATGAATAAATAATGCCCCGAGTACCACTAAGAAGTACTGAATTAAATTGCCAATAGTTGACAGTTCAATTTGGCTAAACAGTTTGGCCATCAAAAAGAACACGCCGTATGGTGCCAGGTTCATCAAAATCACGACTAACTTCATCACAACGCCATTGAGGTCATTGAAAAAGTCAGCAATGCGTTTGCCACTTTCACCAGAGA
>JABSRS010000480.1 GCA_013214885.1 Gammaproteobacteria bacterium | reverse complement strand
CAGCGTTTATCAATGGCGTTAAGTAGCTTTCGTAATTTCGCCAACGAGCCTTAGCACTTTGATATAAAGGCTGTCGTACTTGCCAACGACTAGGTGTTTGCACTGTACGCTCACTTTGATGAAAATTTAGCACTCGCTCATCCCAAGGTAATCCAACAAAATCAAGTAATCTGCGGCTTTGACATTCTAACTTTGAAACCGTTTTTTCATAGTTTACTTCAAGTATTTTTAAGCCACTCACTTGTTTGAAATGTGCCATCAGTTTTTGATAGCCTTGCCAATAATAAGCAATATCGTCAAGATCAGTGGACCAACGTTGTGTGCTATTAAAATTCTGAGTGAAAATTGATAAGCCACAATCTCTTATATCTCGGGTGCAGTGAACTATACGCGCATTAGGAAATGCCAGCGCCACTAAACCTAAATGCCAAAAGTTCAAGGGTTGTTTGTCAACCACTCTAATAACGGCCTCTGGAGCACGCTGCCCTGACGCTATCAGGTAATCTTCACCTAAGTCATGAACTTGTTGTGCAGACAAATTGAAAGCACTTTCTGGCCATGATATTGCTGCGTTATCGAGCCTGTCAGGCGTACCTGTTGCTAGATCAGTTAGTACACTTAACTCACCTGCACCAAAACACTGCTCATGAGAAGCAAGTATTTGTTCGGTTAATGTTGTACCTGAACGCGGTAGGCCAACAATAAACACTGGTCGCTCTGATTTATTGCCCCAGCCCTGACGCGCTTTAAAAAATTCGGCGGAAAAAATATCCATCATTGTTTCAATACGGCGATCAAAAATTTTACGATTAAATGCTTCCGTATTTTCTCGTCTAGCATTATTAGCAGTTTTATATGCCATAAAAGCAGCAGGGTAATTTTTTTGTTGCTCATAAGCTTTACCTAGCCCGTAACCTACGAGTGCTTTGTCCTTCAATGATAAGTGTTCTAACCTGGTTTTCGCTTGTTCTATTTCCGATGAAATATCGACATGACGACCTAGACCTAACAGGTGTGACAGTGCTTCATTTTGGAATTTATCTATTAATAAAGATTTTCGGTATGCATTAGCGGCTTCTTTGGCCTCACCAATATCTTCTAATAGCAGGCCAAGGCCGCAGTAGGTAAGAGCGGAATTAGGCTCTAACTTCAAGGCATTTTCAAATTCACGCTTGGCATGTTCAACATAGCCCAACGCCTGATGAGACGAAGCTAATAATTGACGTACCATGACATTATTAGGCTCTACCATTGCAGCTTGTTGCAAGCACTGACGTGCCTCCTCCAACTGATTATTTGCATCCATCAACTGAGCCAATCCTACCCAAGGGGCAGCAACTTTAGGATTAAGTTTTAATGACTGTCTAAATGCATCAAGCGAGCCGGTTATATCACTGGCTCGCTTGCGTTTATAGCCACATTCATACCAATATTTTGCCGTTAAGGCATTGCCTGTAACCATATTTTTTTACTACTATGTTTAAGTTACATTTTCCAGTTTAGCGTTAAAACTGCTGTACGTGGAGCGCCTAATACAGCTGATCCTGTTAGTTTATTTACCGTATTTTGGAAGGTGTTTTCCACATAAAGTTCATCTGTTACATTAAGAATATCAAATGAAACTTCAATTTCATCAGTGATTTGGTAACCAAAATTTAAATCTGTAATAGATTGGCTATCCCAAGTAACTTTAGAACCTTTACGTTCCCCCATATGGCGTAAGCCACCACCCAAACTTAATCCTTCAAGTGCGCCCGATTGTATTTCGTAATTTACATACAAACTACCTGTCAACTCAGGAAATACAGGTTCTACAATTTCATCATCTCCAGCTTCGGTCACTTCAACATTGGTATAGCCAAGATTGAAGGTGATGCTTAGGCCATCAGTAGGATAGATGTCACTAGAAAATTCTAAGCCTTGTACTTTAACTTCACCGGCAGTGACGACAAAAGCTGGTCCACTTGGAGTATTGTTTAGATCTTGTAAGGCAACATTATTTCGAAGCGTATGGAATACGCCTGCCTGGAAAGTGATTAAATTGTCAAAAGCTGAACCTTTAGCACCAAGTTCAAAACCGTCTGAAGTTTCAGCTGGTACTGGCTTACTATCACTTCTAAGACCAAATTGAGGGACAAAAGCTTGAGCAAAACTAGCATAAACGTTAATGTCTTCAGATGTTTCTAGTGATGCACCTAAACGTACAGTAAGCTCATTATCATCAAACGATACAAGGTATTTATTACCTCGACGCCAGTTAGTTGTGTTTTGTACTAATTGATCATAACGAATACCAGCAACAATAGTCAGTTTGTCAGTTGGACGAAGTGCCGCTTCAGCGAATATAGAATCAAGTTCAGAATCATTTAAAGTGAAAGGTTTTACTTCGCCTTTGCCACCATTTCCATAGCGAGGCTGATCAATATCAGCTATGCTAAATGGTCCATCAACACCGAAACCATTAAAACGTCTATCAAATAAACGTTCATCATGAGCT
>JABSRS010000479.1 GCA_013214885.1 Gammaproteobacteria bacterium | reverse complement strand
GTTCTGAGTTAGTTTAATCGATAAAAAACCGAGTTTATTTATCCCTAGCACTTGAATTGTCGGTGCTATTGCCCCATCTGTTTAATATCAGTGGTGATAACGCCACGTTAACAATGATATTTTACGGAGTTTAGACCATGTCAGCGACAACCGAAACCCATGGATTTCAAACCGAAGTCACTCAATTATTAAAACTAATGATCCACTCTCTTTATTCAAACAAAGAGATTTTTCTTCGTGAATTAGTGTCAAATGCAGCCGATGCTGCCGACAAGTTACGCTTTAAAGCGCTTGCTGATAACGATTTATATGAAAATGATGGTGAACTTCGTGTTCGTGTTAGTTTCGATCAAGACGCAAAAACTCTAACCATTACTGATAATGGCATCGGGATGTCTCGTGAAGATGTGATTGAGCACTTGGGCACTATTGCTAAATCAGGCACCGCAGAATTTTTTACCAACCTAACGGGCGACCAAGCTAAAGACAGTCAACTGATTGGCCAGTTTGGCGTCGGTTTCTATTCTTCGTTTATTGTTGCAGATAAAGTAACGGTTAACACACGCGCGGCTGGTGCTGCTGCTGATAAAGCGGTTCGCTGGGAATCGGCTGGTGAAGGAAGTTACGATCTAACTGACATCGTTAAAGAAGAACGCGGCACCGAAATTATTCTACATTTAAAAGATTCAGAAGATGAGTTTTTAAATGAATATCGCCTTAAGCAGTTAATTAGTAAATATTCGGACCATATTTCAATTTCGGTTGAGATGTTTAAAGAAGAGATTGCTGAAGTTGAAGTTGAAGAGGGCGAAAATACCCCAGCTATTCCTGATCATTGGGAAGCGGTTAACAAAGCGACTGCATTGTGGACATTAAGCAAGTCTGAAATTAAAGACGAAGAATATAACGAGTTCTACAAGCATGTTGCGCATGATTTTGAAGATCCGCTAACCTGGTCGCATAATAAAGTAGAAGGCAAGTTAGAATATACTAGCTTATTATATATTCCAGCTCGTGCCCCTTGGGACATGTGGAATCGTGAAACAAGTGCAGGGCTTAAACTTTATGTTCAACGGGTATTCATTTTAGATGATGCTGAGCATTTTATGCCGACATACCTGCGTTTTGTTAAGGGCCTGGTCGATTCAAATGATTTACCGTTAAATATTTCTCGTGAAATCTTACAAGAAAACAAAGTCACTCAGCAGATGCGTAGTGGCTGTACTAAACGCGTGCTCCAAATGCTTGAACGTTTGGGTAAGAAAGATCCTGAGAAGTATCAGAAATTCTGGCAAGAGTTCGGTCAAGTACTTAAAGAAGGACCTGCTGAAGATTCTGCCAACAAAGAACTGATTGGTAAGTTATTACGTTTTGCATCGACTCATTTAGA
Source organism: Gammaproteobacteria bacterium (assembly GCA_013214885.1). Lineage (GTDB taxonomy): Bacteria > Pseudomonadota > Gammaproteobacteria > Enterobacterales > Psychrobiaceae > Psychrobium. The sequence goes on along the minus strand of JABSRS010000479.1, from coordinate 1,126 downwards.
CACGGTTGAGCAATCAGCGTCATTGCCACAATACATTGAACGCATGAAAGAAGGCCAAGAAAGTATTTATTTCATCAGTGCTGATACTTTTGCTGCTGCAAAAAATAGCCCGCATTTAGAATTGTTACGTAAGAAAGGCTTCGAAGTTTTATTATTAAGTGACCGCGTTGACGAATGGTTAATGAGTCATTTTGATGAGTTCGATGGTAAGAAATTAGTCTCGGTGGTCAAAGCCGATCTCGATCTTGGCGAAGCCGACGAAGAAGAGAAAGAGCATCAGGAAAATGTCGATAAGTCGTACCAATCTTTTGTCGAGCGTGTTAAAGCTAGCTTAGGTGACAAGGTTAAAGACGTTAGAGTTTCACACCGCTTAACCACAACGGCAAGTTGTATTGTGTCTGACGGCAGTGACATGACGAGCCAAATGATCAAATTAATGGCAGCCGCGGGACAAAGCGTTCCTGATACTAAGTTTATTTTTGAGTTTAATCCAGACCATACACTGGTTAAACACATTAATGATGAGCAAGACGAACAACGCTTCGAGCAATGGGTCGATGTGTTATATCAACAAGCCTTATTGTCTGAACGTGGCTCGTTAGAAAATCCTGCAGAATTTGTTAATACAATGAATGAATTGATGTTGGATTTGGCGAAGTCTTAAGCTAAGGTTTCAACATAAAAAAAGGAGCGCAATTGCGTTCCTTTTTTTTGACTATTGATTTATATTGATAAATTGTTAAAAAATAAATAATTGGCTTGAAATTCACCTGTTGGCGGTTAGAATACGCCCAATATTGATAAATATAATTTTAACGCAGATCTACGGACGATTTCATGAAATATTTTATAGTTAAGATCAATGTTTTTTATGGAATTTTTAGAAAGTTCAGAGATTACGAACTCCGGCATGAATGGTGGGTTTTCAAATACGAAAGAAATGTGTATATTTAATATTTATGAATAAATTATTTATATGTGTTGTGATATTAAATTTAGAATTTGAATTTTAAAAATAAATAGGGAAATTCAAAAGCACCGCAGAATTTATAAAATCTTTATTTAAAATTTTAAATTATTAATGAAAGTAAATCCACCAAAATATTTAGAATTAACAAATGGAAGA
>JABSRS010000047.1 GCA_013214885.1 Gammaproteobacteria bacterium | reverse complement strand
AATTGATTAATTGATTAATTGATTAATTGATTAATTGATTAATTGATTAATTGATTAATTGATTAATTGATTAATTGATTAATTGATTAATTGTAATGTAAGCGTCTGGGGATCGACACCTAGCTAATGCCAATATTCCATGGCAGAATCGCATCGATGTCATCACTTCCAGTCGCTAGATGTTCGAAGCAATGCATCAGATAGTCAAACGGGATGAGTCCATTAGCTTTTGCCGTTTCGATAATACTATATAGAACGGCACTTGCATCGGCTCCGTTAGCAGTGTTGGAGATCATCCAGTTCTTGCGGCCAATAACAAATGGTTTTACCGCTCGTTCAGCACGGTTATTATCAATAGCCAAATGACCGTCTTCAACATAAACGGTTAACGTGTGCCACTGGATGCGGCTGTAGCCATTATCATTAGCAAACACCTCGCCCTTGATAGGGTGAGATAAGACGGATACTTCCAAAGCATAAAGCCCCGTATCACAATCAGGACACATGCATAGAAGAATATGCCCCCAATATTGCTCCTTTGCCTTCCAGCCTGATTGCTCTGGCGGAAACAGGCTCTCACCACTGTAAAATTCTAAGTCTGATTTCATAGCGGAATTGCAATTCCGGGCATTGTAAATACGGATGCGACACCACATCCAAATTTGTTACAGAAATTTGCATGTAAAAACTCCCTTGATCGATTTATATTTCAATCCAAATCAGACGATACAGTCGCCTATCGCCAATAGCGGACATTCAATCTGAATCAGATTTATATCCTAAAAATCTGTCAGGAGCTTACTCAAGTTATGGAGTATGTTGCTATCTTTCTCTACATGAGTAAAAAAAACTCTTCAAATCCAAAATCCTGCCCATTAATGCGTAAAGATAACGCCTGCCTTCCCTCATAATAGCGGCGCGTTGTGATGGGACGAATAGGGTGAGATCGTGTAATTGATATTATCTTTTCAGCTTTGAGCGTTAATTTCTTCCACTTAAATACTTTCGTTTTCTGCTTGCCATTGGCCTTTTTAAAATGCACAAGGTAATCAATGATGAGTGATTGTGATCTCGCAGCAGTCGAACAAATATCGGCTGTAAAAATCAAGGTGTCACCTAACTTCATTATATCCGTTGCAATTGAAAGTTTTTGCAGTTCAATTTCTGGCGCTCTAACGCCAAAGGCTTCAAGAGCAACAGGATGTCCTTGCTTAATCAGGGTACGGCACGCGTGACGCACAAGTTTTTCGCGTACTTTATCTGCGCCCTGCATCCAGTCTTTCGCTAAATCCGCTACCAAGTCAGGATGGTCTTTCGCAATATCATTGAGGTGATTGGCAACTGACCGCCGTACATATTCTTCAGGATCATCGCGCAGAGCCTCAAGAAGAGGCAGCGTTGGATATGGGGCAGCGACAAGTTTTGGAAGCTGCATCGCCCATGGTAAACGCGGTCGCGTTCCCTCTGACACTAGCCTCCGCACATGCCTGTTAGGGTCGCCTATCCACTTCTTCATTATATTGAGTGCACGATCCTGATCCGCAAGTAAGAAATAACGCACATCAAATTCGGATGAGAATCGTTTCGTCATCTCTTTCAGCAACAGAAGAGATTCCTCAAAGGCAGCTCCACCGTGCCGTCCGACAACTAGCCCCAGCGGCATCATGCCCCAACCACATATGCCATTTTCATCGCTTTGTAGGGCACCATTTGTATCGGTGACGGGGTGCAAGATTTCACGAATAATTTGATAGCGCACTGTATAGTCACACGGCAAAGCATCATGAATATGATCTGCAATCAATTGCACGCGTTCTTTTAATTCCAGAGATGATAAATCATTTAAAATAGACACCTCAAACGCAGATCTATCAAATTCATCAAGGTGCCTTGCAAGGTGGCCCGCAATGCAGACCACCAGTTCAGAAGATAGGTTATTTTTAAAGGGTTCCATAGCTTAAGTAACCGAACTTACAGTGGGCTCTCGACGTTTAGCCCACTGTGACAAGAAACCAATAACTGTGCCAAATATTGTTGCCATCATAATAATTGGTATAAAAAAGTTAGGTTGTTCATGGATAACCGTAAATTCAATCAGCCAAGGGATATTGAAGAACCATGATATCACCACAGCCTTAATCACTGGGTGTATAGGCATGTCGGCAGAGGTGTGAATCGCCCAGCCAACCATAGTCCATACAAAAAGTGCGCTTACGAAATCAGGAATGGTCACAGGCCCAGATAGAATGATAATACCGCAATCAATAGCACCAATGATAAAGCCTATAAGAAGACCAGTAATATGAATATGCATAATTTTTCCTTTCTCAAAAACGCCTAAGAATATGTCTCCAAAGATGTATAAATCTTAATGTCGGCCTCGTTTTCCACGTCCATGACAGCAAAGAAGGCACGGCACGCCTCCGACTCTTGTTCTTTTACCATGACATCTTCCATGTCCTTTGAACTGCGAAACTGAACAATATCAAGGTACGAACCATCGTCATGGCGAACAAGCTCGCGACGAAGAACACCAGGTTCATCATTTATAAATTCTGTCTGAAAACGATCAGAAGCAGCGAGTAAATCGGCCTCTGTTTTGCCTTCGATAAGCTTTATAGGTGCAAGTACAGTTATAAGTTCGGTCATAGTTTTTCCTTTATGTTTATGTTTATCTGTGATCTGTTTTCAGTATATTAGACAAATACGACAAGATATGTCATATTTGTTTATGCGTTGTAAAAAAACATTATCGAGGCTGGAGCGATTGGATGAGCTTGTTGGCCTCCTTAAATCCAGCGACCATAACATTGCATCAGAGCTAGCGGAGCAGTTGAATGTTAGCTCACGTACATTAATGCGTGATCTGGGTATATTACGTGACAAAGGGTACCCCATAGAGACCGACCAAGGCCGTGGTGGCGGCATCCGGCTGCACCGTCTATGGGGTATTGGACGCCTGCATTTAAATTATCGTGATGTGATTGACTTGCTTCTCAGTCTTGCTATTATGGAAAAAATTCGTTCCCCCATATTTTTGGGAAACCTCAAATCCATCCGCCATAAAATTGCCGCGTCATTTCCGCAAGCTCAAAGAGATAAAGTGCAGTCTTTAAGAAAACGAATTTTAATTGGCGATCTGGCATCGGAGACTGTTTTAAGCAGTAATCAGCCTACCGTAAAACCTTCCGCAGATGCCCTTTATGAAGCGTTTTTTGATATAAAGACATTAACAATAGAATATAGAGACGGGCAGAACCGAAAAACTCACCGTACAATCGAGCCGCATTACCTATACTTGAACTGGCCAGTGTGGTATGTGCTTGCCTGGGATAATTTGCGCGGCGAGATACGGCATTTCCGGCTTGATCGGATCAGTAAAGCAACCGTTGATGGTCGACTATTTAAACTGAAAAGCAATAAAAAATTTATTGAGGGGCTTGAAGAATTTTCTGCCAATCTTTAGCGCGACAGAACCAGATTCAATACAACAAAGATCGATAGATCAGCTTTAAGACTGTTTTTCCAGTTTCTTCATGTTCTTTTACAAGCAAAAACTCAAATCCATAAGCGTCATAGACGCTACGGCCAATAGCGTTTTTTTGATTACTTCAAACTCACTGTACAAGGAGAGTGCTTTATTCATCAACGCTCGACCAAGTCCCCCGCCATGAAACACTGAATCAACAAATATAACCGCCACTTCAAAGTGAAGGTGCAGTTTGGCAGACGCTTACTGTACTGGCATCGGCGTACCGTACTTGCCACGAAACACCTTTCTTTCCAAATCTTTTCCGAATATCTGACATAGCTATCCATAGCCTTTCCGATTCGCCAGTTCAAGAGAATAGTTTTATTTTTTAGGTTAAAATACGCGGTACTTTCAGCTTCGCTCTGACATTTATTATAAATATTGAGGAGCGTACCTTTTTCGATTTTGAGCTTTTTATCTATGGGGTCAATAAAAAATGGAAGTTTTCGCCTACCACTAGCATCAATATCAGCGGCTCGCTTCATCTGACTATGATTAAGCTCCACGCCGATTTCAGCCAAGGCCTGACGTGCCTGCTTTAAGTCTATGTACTGCGTACCCCATACTTCTATATTACAGGTATAGAGTTAACGTAATATTAACTTCTATACCTCGATAATAGTTCTAAATGTTAGATTAATCCTTGGATGACCAATTTTTTTAGTTGGTGGCAATCGATGCAACCAATAGCTTTGCGTTTCGTCTTTCATAACTAGCAAACTACCATGCTGTAAAATTAGTGAAACTGTTTCTTTGGTTTTCTTATGCTTAAAACAAAATTTTCTCTCTGCACCAAAGCTCAATGAAGCAATTGCACCATTCTTTTCTAAATCTGTTTCTCCATCACTATGCCATGCCATACCCTCACTGCCATCGTGATATAAATTAAGAAGACAGGAATTAAAATTCTCCCCAGTTTCTTTCTCTACCATTTTTTTTAATACACGTAGCTCATTAGTCCAAGGTAACGCCATTTTGGTAGTCTTCGAATAGGTATATTTGAAAGGTTTTTCACCATACCAAGCTACCTTTCTCTTGGTTACAATACGCCGTCCAAAGATGATTGCTTCGTCGTTTCGCCATTCAATATCGCTTAACAAACTAGCCAGATAATTATTGGAATCTGTGTAAGGTAGCAATATACCGTAATAATTTACCACGCCATCTCTATGCAGGAGGTTCGTTGGATTGTTTTCTATTTGGCTGAACAAGTCCATTTTTATATTCACTTCTCATACAATGTCCGCAAGGTCTGTACCCTTGACTATTAGCTTCTACCTCAGAGGAGAAAAATACACGACTTTCTCGTTTCATCCTCTTCCCTGATAAGCAATTTAATGTTCCGTATATTTTTAGTCTTCGATTTCCGCCAAAACAGATTGTTTTGTGCTTTATTTTTTCCATCAACTCTACACTGGTTATATCACTATGTGAGAGCATGAGAACAATAATATTTTCTTAACTTTGTGCGTCGTGAAAAATAACGCCCAATGTATGACGCTCGCCATCATGTACCTCACTCACACCATGCTTCATATTGACCCGATAATAACCTCTTGCCCCTTTCGTAGGTTTAAAGTGAGTGGTCAGAATGACCATATCTCCTTTTTTTGGTGCAAGCACGATGGCTTTGGATTGTGCTCGCGGTATTTGTTGGGTCAGGACTAATTCTCCACCCATATAATCAACATCTGGTTCATTGAGCATAAATATAGCTTGAAGAGGAAAGTAAACTTCCCCATACAAATCTTGATGCAATGTGTTAAAGCCACCTACCCCATATTTTAATAGCAACGGCGTAGGTTTTAATTGATTATTCAAATGACATTCCGCTTGCAACTTTTCAAAAACATTAGGGAAAGGTTTGTTAATTCCAAGCATTTTCATCCATAAATTAGCAATAGGCACTAACTTTGGATAAATATTTTCTCTTATGGCCTGAACAATATCGGGTAACGGGTAGTCAAAGTATTTATACTCGCCCAAACCAAAACGATACCGCTCCATAATTACTTTTTTTCGGTATATTCCAGTATGCTCGTACATGGAGATAAGGTTTTCACATTCCATTTCTGATAAAAATCTAGGGACAACAACATAACCATTTTTGTGCATTTTAGTCGCTACATCTTGCCAATCAACTTCATTTATTTTTTTTATAATATTTTCCACTTTCTAGACACTCACCTTCGCTGCTTCCCAACCTATAATGGCTGACTTTCGCGTCTCGCCCCACATATAACCGCCAATATTACCATTAGCCTGAATAACCCTGTGGCATGGAATAAGAAATGCTACAGGATTACTGCCGATAGCCGTGCCAACTGCTCTTGCGGCTTTCGGTCTATCAATACTTTCAGCCATAGCACCATAAGTAGATACAGTACCTAATGGAATTTTAAGCAACGTCTCCCATACTTTTAATTGAAAATCTGTACCCTTTAAATGCAATTTTATTTGGTCTAGATTTTTCCAATCTTTCTGAAAGATAAACAATGCATTTTGTTGCAGAGTATCAGTGACTTGGTGATACTCTGCATTTGGAAAGCGCGATTTCAAATCAGAAAATGCTTGATGCTCATCTTCCTCAAAGAACATGTGGCATATGCCTTTAGCTGTAGATGCAACTATTAATTTTCCGAATGGGCTTTCCGCAAAGCAGTAGTTAATGACAAGATTTTCTCCGCCATTTTTAAATTCTCCGGGGGTCATTCCTTCAACATTTACAAATAAATCGTGTAATCGGCTCGTTCCAGACAACCCTGTTTTATAAGCCGTATCAAGCAATGTCGACTGCTTTTCTTTTAATAAGTTTTTGGCATATTCAATCCCAAGATACTGAATAAATTTCTTGGGGCTAACACCTGCCCACTGTGTAAATAATCGCTGAAAATGAAATGGGCTTAGTCCAACAACCCCCGCTATTTCATCCAAGGAAGGCTGATCTTTAAAATTTAACTTTATATAATCGATTGCGGAGGCAATACGGCTGTAGTTTTTGCATTCTTGATCGTCCATTGCCATCTATCCTTTCACCTGTAGGTTTGAACATGTTCATGTTTTGCTGATAGATACTCCGCCATCAACTAACATTGCTGTACCCGTGGTAAAGCTAGATGCATCAGAGGCAAGATACAGAGCAGACCGTGCAATTTCTTCTGGCGTGGCTATTCGTTTAAGAGCATGCATATGTTTTACAAATTCAGTTACCTCAGGTGAAGTTCCAAACGCGTCACTCATCGGCGTATCAACACCACCTGGCACTAGAGCATTAACTCTGATACCTGTTGAACCGTACTCACTAGCAAGTGCCTTTGTTAAACCGATCACTCCTGCTTTACTAGCAGAATAATCAGCCATCTGTGGCATACCTACCGTGTAACCCACAAATGATGAAGTGAAAATAAGAGACCCACCTGAACCAAGTGCGGGCAACTGATATTTTGCACCTAAAAAGGCACTGGTCAAGTTGGTGCTTATTGTTTCATTCCATACTTCTAAAGAAAGATCAGATATTGCACTACTAGCCCCTAAAATACCTGCATTATTGAAGGCTATATCAAGACCACCATATTCTTTTACAGCAAATTCAACGAGTGCCTTGGCATGAGATTCACTTGTTACATCACCCGCTAATGCCTTAGCATTTCCACCTGCCAGAGTAATTTCTTCAACAAGAGTATCAAGTTCATGCTGTCGTCGCGCAGTGACAACAACACGAGCACCTTCTACAGCAAATAATTTTGCTGTAGCTCGACCAATTCCTGAACTGGCTCCTGTAATAATTGCGACTTTATCTAATAAGCTTTTCATGATTAAACCTTTCTTTTTATGTTTGTAGTTTAATCACTATAAAGACTTAATTTCACTAGCTCGACCCGATTCTTGCTAAGTAAAATAAATGGTGTATTTTTTCGTTCACATGACGCACCAACTCTATATCTTTTTTACTCGAACCCTCATCAAATACACCAGCTATTCCTTGACCGTGAATGTTCGTAAATGTTCGTAAATGTTCGTAAATGTTCGTAAATGTTCGTAAATGTTCGTAAATGTTCGTAAATGTTCGTAAATGGTATATCAAACACCATCTTAGGCTCCATTGTTCCATTTTTTATAAGGTACTCAACGATTTCATCTAGGAAAGCTATTTGATCGGGATGCAAAGGTGCTTCCGCTAAGAAATCGAAAATACCTCTTTCGCAGCGAGAAGTGGATCCCTTTGGTTGGACACATATCCTTAGTTTTTAAGTGATCAATCCAAGTTATGCAGCGAACCTTTGTCTAGCAAAAAAAACCTGATCAGGTGTTAAATCGTTCAGACTTTGATGGTATCGCTGCTCATTATAAAACACTATATAGTGGCTAATTTCAAGTTCTGCTTCTTTGGGCGTCTCGTAGGCCTTTAAATAGACCTCTTCATATTTCAAGCTTCTCCAGAAACGCTCGATCATCACATTGTCAACCCAGCAGCCTTTTCCATCCATGCTAATCCTGATATCGTTCGCTTTTAACTTGGCGGTAAATTCATTACTAGTGAATTGACTTCCTTGATCCGAATTGAAGATTTCAGGCTTGCCATAGAGCTTTAATGCCTCGTCTAGCGCATCTAAACAGAACTGTGTATCCATTGTGTTGGAGAGCCTAGAGGACAATATTTTACGGCTGTACCAATCGATTATAGCCACAAGATAAAGAAAACCTTTCTTCATCGGAATGTAGGTGATGTCGATCGCCCACACTTGATTTGCATAGACAATATCAATATCACGCAATAAATAGGGATAAATTTTATGCGATTTATCGGCGATCGTTGTTCGCTGTTTAGGATACACAGCGCCAATGCCCATTGCTATCATGAGTCGAATGACACGCTTACGATTGACATTTTTTCCAAGTTTGACCAGCTCGGTACGAATGCGTCGACTTCCCATGTATGGGTGTTCAAGGTGGATCTCGTCAATCGTTTTTCGCAGCGCTAGCTCATCATCAGAAATACCTATTGGGCAGTAATATGCTGTAGAGCGTGCGATATTAAGCATCTGGCATTGACGCGTGATAGAGACTTTGTTGGTTTTATCCAGCGAATCCTTTCGCTGGGCCCGATTTAATGATCGAGCACCTTGGCCAAAAAATCATTTTCCATCGTTAACTGACCAATTTTAGCGTGTAACTTGTCGACCTCCTTTACGTCATTAACTTTGGCTAGTGGCGATTTCCCATCAAATATAGACGAGGCGTTCTTCAGTAATTCCTGTTTCCAGGTGGTAATTTGATTGGCATGAAGACTAAATTGCTGCGCTAACTCTGATAGCGTTTTATCCCCTTTAGCAGCGGCTAATGCCACCTTAGCTTTAAACTCTGGTGAGTGGTTTCTACGTTTCCTAGTCATAATCTACTCCAGCGGTGATGCTAGTTATTAAAACAGATTAATCACTTAATATCGTGTCCGATTTTGAGGGTCCACTTCTTTTAGGATCTCAAGAACAAACTGACTGGTGCAGCTACTGGGTAGCACCAGCTCTGCATATCTTGTTTTTAGCCTGAAAACATCTTGTGTCGACAAGACTTCTACATGTTGAGTTTCTCTAGTTATCGTTGCTTTTAGAAAAGTCGACCGTGAGGATGCTTTACCTAAAATCTTTGCGCGCGCACTATAGAAAGTGGTGGTTGAAAGGGAGTGTTGTTGGCAGAATTCAATAATACTCAAACCACTTAGCTGTTGCTCTTTAATGACTGCTAACCATTCATTTTTGCTTCTAAACTTTCTCATATCGCACCTTTAATTAAAATAAAAGAAGCTTAATGAGTCAACGAGCATATTGTTATGCGCCTTTTGCTAGACGCTTACAATTAAATTAATTAACATCCCACTTTAATCCAGTCTCTAGAGCAAAGTTTCTTCACTCGATCAACGTCGCTAATAAAACTATTCCATGCACGACTACATTCATATAACGATATCATCAAATCGTCAGCTAGGTATTCTTGATGCCAACCCGCTCCATCGACGATTATAACGGCATGGCGCCCATCTTTGGTACGTTAGGAATTTAAGCGTAGATGTTCATACATGATCTCCATGTCGATGTATGGAGCAATGATTGCTTCAGTAGCGCCTGTCGATGGACAAACCGCGCCAAAAAATAGACATATTCGAATTGCTGTTGTTTTACAGCACGAGGTCGAGTGCCTTTCGCCCATAAACAATAGCCGCCTCGTGAAAAATACAATATTTTCATCATCGTTCGTCGGCGGTTAACAAACACAAACCAATCACCATTGATTGGATTTTGTTTCATCACCGACTTAACCATGGCGCTTAGGCCATCGAATGACTTTCGCATATCAGTATCTTGGGTACACAAAAGAATGCGTTGGTACAAACAAATCAAGAGAGACCATATAAGGTTAATTATGTGGTCTCTATTGAGACTAAGCAACAGTTTACCACCTCAATCAGTCAAAGTATTTACCGATCATTTAATGCATGAATCGCTGATTTGCTAATGGTACTTTTTATAGCCATAACACCAGCTATCATAGAAGTTATTAAAATTAATAACGCGGCAGTAATTAAGCCTTTATATTGTACACTTACTACGTAGTCTGTTGCACTATTGATGTATAAGTAAAGTCCATATAGCACCATTACACTCGCGAATAATCCAATAATTACTGGTATAAATGCATCAACTAAAATTAGCGTTGTAATTCGTTTCGGAGTTGCTCCAATTGCCATCCTAATACCTAATTCAAACTTTCGTAAAGCAATGGTATAGCTAAACATACCGTAGATACCAACACCAGCCAATACTAGAGATAGCAGAGCCAAAGATGCGGAACACCATGCAAAGATCTGGTCGAGTGAAACTTTGTTATGATGGATTTCCTCCATACTATACATATCATGCAAATACGCTTGTGAATGTATTTGTTCTAATAAATGATTTAACTGCTCTGCATTAGGTGCTTGTCCTTCATGAAATTTTAACATAAAACTAGCAGCATTAATGCTAGGGATATACATTCTGGGACTGTCATTTTGCTCAGGAATTGTCATGTCTTTTACAACCCCAATAACAAGATAGGGAACTTTTTGGCGTGGAAAATATAACGGTTTACCGATCGCACTTTCATTCATATCTATCATATTAGCCATAGTTTGATTGATAACCGCATATTTGGTTCGCTCAATAGCCTCATTAGACGAAAAGTTTCGTCCTTCAATTATGGGTAATTCGATGATAGGAATATAATTCTCATCGATTAAAGCAATGCCGGGACCAATTTTTTTTCCTCCACCAAGCTCTGTTGTTACGGCCACAGTCCATTCCATATTTATGGTTCTCGCCATGGGAGCATTTGAGGCTATACTGATGTCTTTTATTGCTGGGTGTTCTATTAATCGGCTCTTAATTTCTTTTAGCATACTAACCCATTCATCTCGTGTCGATAAATTCACCCCGCCTAAATCGACATCAATATATGAGAGCTCTTGGATGTTAAAGCCAATGGGCTTGTTAACTGACTCTAATGAGGTACTGAGTACATAAATATTACAGGTAACCAGTACAGCGCTGAGTGCAACTTGGCTAATCATTAAAAAAGTACGTACTTTTTTCGATATTTGTAAACCCGCCCCTTTACCACTAGCTTGTAAAGCAAGTGCGAGCTTTCTATATTTTATTTGTTGTACGGTTACTATTGCAAAAATAAGCGCTAAGAGCCAAGCAACACTAAAGGTAAAAACAAGAGTGGCTCCATTAATACTGAGTTCGTTGACACGAGGAATATATTCTTGGGTATAATTAATTAACAGATTATTGCTGATATATGCAACGACAATCGCTAAAAAGCTCGCTGCTGTCATCACTAGCCAAATTTCAGAAAAAATATTACAGAATATATGCACTTTACGTGCACCAAGCGCGGCCTGAATACTAAATTTTCGTTGATTATTAGCAGCTCTTGCCATGACTAAGTTAGTAATATTAACAGCCGCAATAAGCATTAACACAAAGACACCAATAAGCACCATTAGTGTTCTTGAGGTGGCATCACCTAAAATTACTTGTTCAAATTTTGGTAATGTGACGGTAATTTCACGTTTATCAAAATAGGGTACACCGGCAACTTCGCTTTTAAATGTATCATTAATACGAGTGGTTAAGATATGTTCAGCTTGAATTATTGATTGCTCTAATTTTACTTTACCGACCATAAATATATCAATGAAAAATAATCCCCAATTAGCATCATCTTTTTCTGTTTCATTGACAAAATCCCAAGGTACCCAGACCTGAGTTTTACGTCCTACAGCCATAAGTTGAGGCTCAATAAATTTGCTAGCTGTAACACCAATAATTGAAAAGTTTATGTCCTTAAATTGGATCACCTGACCAATAATATTCGGCTCACCCCCAAAGTGTTGTTGCCAGAATTGATGGCTAATCACCGCGACCGAGTTGTTAGTGTCTTTTGCTTCTGTTTCTTGAAATCCACGCCCTAACTCAAAAGGAGTTGCTAGCATTTCCATTAACTCAGGTCCGGTATAAGCAACTAGTATTTTTGATTTTTTACTATCGTTTTGCTGTATTTCTTCGCCATACTTAATGAAGCTTAACTGTTCAAACAAATCACGATTAGAGGCCATTTCTCGGAGGCCTGGATAGTTTTGGGCATTAGAAAAACGTAATCGACCATCATCTTTATGTTCCCAATTACTAATAACCAGACGATCCTGATTCGGGTAAGGTAATGGCTCAAAGTTAAGTAAAAAATTTAGGTTAAACATCGAGACAAGTACGCCAAGTGTCAGCCCTAATGTTAAGACAATAGTTAATACATAACCTGGTACAATACTGAGACTAGCTAGGCTATTTTTAAGTTCTCTAGAGAGATCCATTATATGAGCTCCGCTAATCTTTCAGCATCAGCGACAATTTTACCGTCCATTAAATGCAAACGTGTAGTGGCATGATCTGCATAACGGGGATCATGCGTTACCATGCAAATAGTGGTGCCTTCGTTATTGAGTTCTTTCAGCATGGTCATTACCGCATCACCGTTTTTAGCATCTAAGTTACCCGTCGCTTCATCGACTAGCAAAATAGCAGGGTTTCCTACTAAGGCTCGAGCTATGGCTATGCGCTGTTGCTGTCCACCAGACAATTGGTTTGGCTTATGTTGAATACGATGGCACATATCGACTCTGGCTAAGCATTTTGTGACACGATCATAGATTTCTTTTTCACTCAATGCTGTTTGATTGTAGCGTAAAGGTAGGGCAACATTTTCAAATACAGATAGCTCATCAATAAGGTTAAACGATTGGAAAATAAACCCAATTTTCTCATTACGAATTATTGCAGCTTCCGTGAGTGATAAATTGCTGACGTCTTTATTTTCAATCATAAACGTGCCACTACTAGGTAAATCAAGTAAACCAAGGATTGAGAGTAATGTTGATTTCCCACAGCCTGAAGGGCCACAAATAGAAACAAAATCACCTGCATATATATCTAAATCTAAACTTTGTAGTGCGTGTGTTTCAACCTCTTGTGTAGCGAACACTTTGGTGATATTTTTAAGGCTTAATTTTAATTTTTTCATGTCACTATCCTCATGTTTATTAATTTGTAATGTTAATTTTAGCGTTGCCTTTAAAGCTCGACATATCGGTTAAAATAAAGGTGTCATTCAGCTTAGCGCCTTTTTTTATTTCAATATACCGCCCAGCTGCTTCTCCAAAGCTTAACGTTGTTAACTGTGCTAACTTATTTTCTTTATCGAATTTATAAATTGGTTTGCTTGCATGTGAGCGGATATTAACCGGACGTTCTAAATAAAAAACATTGTCTAATTTTGCGGTATAAATAATTGCATCGACGCTTAGCTCAAGACGAGCTGCATCGGGCAATTTTTGTGTGAACTTTATTTCTACTTCAATAGTACCTTCTTGCACTTCAGGAGTGATACGTGACACGATACCTGTGATGTGATCTCTTCTAATTTTGACCGTCGCATTATGTCCTACCTGAACATTTTCGGCTTGTGTCTGTGATATTTTTATTAAGGCAAGTAGATCATCGACACTGCCAATTAATGCGAGTTCTTGACCGGGAACGAGGCTTTGACCAAGTTTTACAGGTAATCGTTGTAATACCCCATCGATCCCAGCCCTGACGGTCAGCATATCAACACGATGTTGTATGGCTTGATGCAATGCTTCCACCTGAAAAATTTCACCTTGCTGGATATTAATTGCTTCTTTATTCACTAATTTTAGCTGAGCCATTCTTTCTAGTTGGATTTCTACGGATTCTGATAACTGCTCTTGCTCAAGTACTGAGGTCTGATAAGTTAATCTTGAGATAATTTTTTGTTTTACAAGACCCTCTTCGGCATCGCGTTTTAATTTTGCTTTTTTATAGAAAGCATTAAGCTCTGATAGTTGTGCTGATTCAGTTAAGAGAATACGAGAGTTATTAAGCTTTACTCGCCTCAGATTCGCTTTTTCTTTGGCGATGGCCATATATGAATGCTCAAGTTTCTGCATAAGCTCTGGGTTACTTAATTTTAGCAATATTGAATCGGAAGTAACCTTGGCTCCGGGCTTTAAGACGACCTCTTCGACTGTTGCCGCGGTTAAGGCCGTTAACAATTTTTGTTTGTCAGAACGTAATACACCATAACCACTGATTTCTACTTGTAAATCACCTTGTTGTACTTTGCCTAATATTATGTCATTACGATTAATTTTTCTAAATAGTTTATATACTTCTTGCTTTAAAAAATATAAGAAACTTGAAATTTCATAAAAATATACCGTTGAATTATTATAAATAATATACTTGTGTCATCTAACTGTTTGACTAATGGTCTTTTAAGTTAAATTGATTTTAATCAAAATGAAGCATATTGCCATTATTAACAATGTTGACAGAATGTATAATTTTTGTTTCATAGGTACGTGTGTCTACATTAGAAATAGCAA
>JABSRS010000478.1 GCA_013214885.1 Gammaproteobacteria bacterium | reverse complement strand
GACAAAGGTTCGCTGCATAACTTGGATTGATCACTTAAAAACTAAGGATATGTGTCCAACCAAAGGGATCCACTTCTTGGTAATCGATTCTTTTTGCTCAGGAAACTTTGCGTTTAAACCCCATAGTTCAAGTAAGTACCAAGTACCCGTAATGCATAAAATTAGTAATAACCAGCTTGACCACAACCCAAATAGTCGATGACAATCATTCCAGAAAACTTTACGGTTATTCGTTCTTGGTTTTACAAAAAACTTATTCCACCACTGAGGAATAAGGAAAAATCCAGAAATAAGTGAAAAAAACATAAGTAAACCGACCATACCAACAATTGTAACGCCAACAATTGTTGGCATCATAAGATGACGGTGCAACATTCTGAACAAACGTTGCCAATTATACCAACGCCCACTACCTTTATACTTAGCGGTTACGGGGTGATAAAATTGAAAATAGCGTTGTTCGTTTTTATCAATTCGTATTACTTCTACAGCAAACCAATCATCTATTGGTGCATTAATGCTGCTAATAAGATCATTTGGGCTTTGCTTATTTACCGCCTGATATATAAGAGACCAGTTGATTTTTGAAGAATCTATAGCTGGTAGCACTCGTTTGCTTGGGTTTGTTAACCAATCAATTTCATGAGATACAACGGCTAGCGTGCCAGTGATTAATATAAAACAAATTAGGATCGATAAATTAATACCCGCTAAACTATGCAACGCATATAGCTGTTGTTTATTCATAAATTATAGTGCTTAATAAAGTAAAAAGGCCTCTACTAATTGAGGCCTTTTGCTACGTTAATTGTTGAAAATTACAATGAATAACTAACTTGTAAAAAAATGCTGCGACGCTCACCTGGAAAATGACCGTTCCTTTTATTAAAGCCACTTGTAGCATATTCTTTATCAAAGATATTCTTCAAGTTTACTTGCACAGTAAAGTTATTAACTTCTGTTTGCCAGCTTGCATCCCATGTTGTGTATGATTTAACTTTTTGTCCGCTTAAACTGATACGCTCAGAAACATAATCAGTACCAAAAGCAACAGAAGAGGATAAGCTTGGCAATGCATATCTAGTCCAAATACCTAACGTATGATCCGGCGCATTAACAAATTCATCACCAACAGCGTTCCTTATACTTTCTGGTGATTCGCCCGTTATTGTAGCGTCGTTATAAGCGTAATTTATGGTACCCGTCCAGTTTTCTGTAATATCGCCCACAATATCTACTTCAATACCTTTACTGGTTACTTCACCAATTTGCAGTTGTTCAGGAGTATCTGTACCCTGAACAAAGTTAGGGTTACTCACGGTTAAATCTTCTTTTACAATATGATAAGCCGTAAATGTGGTATGTAAATTGCCATCTAACCATTCATTCTTGATGCCAATTTCATGTTGAATACTGATTTCAGGAGAGAAAATGTTCTCTGACGCTGGCACAGTTGTATCGACTTGAGGGCTAAAACCTTCTGAACGGTTAATAAAAATAGAGGTGTTTTCATTTGGCTGATAAATAGCCCCGATACGAGGACTGACGTTATCATCCTTAATTTTTACGTTTGTTTCATTATTTTTATCTTCATATTTATCAAAACGTAAACCTGCAATCACAATCCATTGTTCATTTATACGTACTTGATCTTGTACATATATGCCTAAACGATTATTGCTTACATTGTTTTTACCATAATTTGCTTCTATTCGTGTATATGCACTTGTATCAGCGACATACAATGGGTTAAGTATATCAAGCGTTGCTACATGACGGTTTGGGTTCGGGTTAGCAAAATCAATTGAACTGTTTGTCCGAAGTAAATCACTATATTTTAGGTCTTCTTTTTTATCAACATCAGAATAATTCAAGCCAAATAATAAGGTATGTTCCATATCATAAAATGACGCTTCATAAACAAAATCAGTGGTTAAACTCCATTCATCATTGTTACGTTTTTGATCGCGGAATTGACGTAGCATAGCGCTATCTTCAGCCGGAAAACCTAAAAAACCAAGCAATGGTACAGTGGCCGCTTTTGTAGCAGGATCTAAATCGCCAACTAAACCAAGGTTTTCATGGTATTCCTGTGTACGTTTATTGCTAAAGGTACGAAATACCGTGGTATTCGTTAGGTTATTTGATATTTCAGTATTAGCAATAACTTGAAAAACATCCGCTTCCAAATGTTGAAAGTCTGCTTTTTCATTGGCATTGTAGCTAATATCAGTTAAAAAATTGCCATTGTCATCAACCGGTACACCACGTAAGCGGCTACCGCCTAGTTTTTGGCTAATATGATCATATTGAAAAGTTAAATCTGTAGCGTCATTAACTAACCACGTTAAACTAGCCGATAATATAGTATTTTCTTCATCGGCATTATTCCGAGAACTGTCTTTATTTTGGTGATAAGCAGCAACACGATAAGCTAAGGTTTCATTTTTATTTATTAAAGATCTATTTATTGCATTGCATCTGATTGGCTTCGTTTCCTTTTGGTCAAAAATAGCGG
>JABSRS010000477.1 GCA_013214885.1 Gammaproteobacteria bacterium | reverse complement strand
TTTTTATTGCGGTTTGGCAACAGCCAGTCGAAATAATTATTTAGTGGTTGGATCTTCGTTGTCAAACTGAGCAACAACGGTATCATCAATCATTAATTGCCCTGAGTTCTCTCCCGAAACTTTGAAGAAAAACTTTTCGTTCGCGGCATCTGCATCGGCACTGGCACATTCTAAGCCAATTGCATCAGCAGCACTTGCCGTCCAAAAACAATGGAGCCAAGCGATCGCTTGATCTTTTTTGTATAATTCAGCTTTACCGTCAAAGTTAACCACTAGGCGGCTATATTGGTATTCACTAGCCGAATTAAGTTGCCATTTACCCGCAGCTGGATGGCCAGTACACGCCACCATTAACGGCAAAGATAACACCGCTAAATATTTCAAATTTATTTTCATTTCTTAATTCATCATTTCAAAAAAACTAGTGTATAGCCTTTACTAAATTGCGTAACCTCAAAGTTGATAAAACCTTAATTTAGATCAACTAGCTTGAAGTGCTTCGCTAATTCGGTCAATAATTTCGTTACTGGCGAACTTTGTCAACAATGCGTTAGCACCAACTGCTTTAGACATAGTTTCACAAGCATTACCGCTAAGAGAGCTATGGAGTAATATATAGCACCCTTTAGTACTTTCTTGTTGCCGTAATTGTCGCGTCAGTGAGTAGCCATCCATTTGCGGCATTTCAATGTCAGAGATAATCATATCGATATCAATACCACTTTCATTAGTGATATCCAGCGCATCTTGCCCTGAGGATGCCATGATATAATCGACGCCAATACCATCTAACGTTTTTGCGAGCATTGAGCGGGCAACCCTTGAGTCATCGACCGCTAAAATCCGCTTATTTTCGATCCCTGGAATATTTTTTATTGGTACTTCACTTTGGTCACGGCTCGCTTGTGGCTGAAGTTCGTATAAGACCTTTTCAACATCGAGTAAACCAACCAGTTCATTATCTAGATTTATTACGCCCGATAAATAGTGGCTAACTCCCGTTGCCCGAGGCAATTCACGGACATCGTTCCAATCGATATTGGCGATTTTGTCGACGTGTTTAACCAACAAGCCCTGCATCGTGCGATTGAACTCGGTGACTATAATTGAACTCTCATGATCAGGACCAAGTGGCATGCTAGACTGACCAATTGCTTTTGATAAATCAATCACTTGAATATTATGGCCACGCAGCTCAATTAATCCCGCGACACAAGGATCAGAACCAGGCAAACGGCTTAAATGTTTATAAGGAACAATTTCTCGAATTTTTAACACGTTTATTCCGAAATAACCCCGCCCTTGCAGTGTAAATCGTAATATATTTTGTTGCTGGCTGGTTTGACTGCTCATTCCACAGATCCTACTTCATTAACTGTCAATAACGCGAACGCATCATATTTTCGCCATAGTACAACGCTCTTATTTAAAACGCCAATAAACAAATTACATATGATTATAAATGTGATAAAACCTTGTTGCAGCATCAAGTTTTTTACATATAATCTAATAAAATCAATTTAATTAGTAGTTGGAGTTGAAAATGGAACAACGAGATACCCGATTAGTTAACTGGTTTCGCCAATCAGCACCTTATGTTAATGCCCATCGCCATAAAACGTTTGTGATCATGGTCGGCGGTGAATGTATTAGCCATAATAATTTCCCTAACATCGTCAACGATATTGCGCTGCTCAATACACTGGGCATAAAGATTGTATTGGTTTATGGCGCTCGGCCACAAATAGAACAGGCACTGTTAGATAGCGACGTACCTAGCCAATTTCATCAGCAACAACGGATCACCACTGAACCCGCTTTTGGGATCATTAAACAAGTTGTTGGTCAACTGCAACTCGAGATTAATGCGCAGCTATCAAAGGGCTTAATTAACACTCCGATGCAGGGAGCCAGTATCAATGTTATCAGTGGTAATTTTATAACCGCGCAACCTATTGGGATTAACGATGGGGTAGATTTATGCCACACGGGTAAAGTTCGTCGAGTTGACGTGGCAGGGATCAAGCGCCAATTAGAGCAACATTCAATTGTAGTGATCGGTGGTATTGGTTATTCACTCACTGGTGAAAGCTTTAATTTAACTGCCGAAGAAGTCGCCACTCAAGTGGCTGTGCGCTTACAGGCCGATAAAATGATCGGATTTTGTTCTGAAAATGGCGTACTTGATAAACAAGAGAAA
>JABSRS010000476.1 GCA_013214885.1 Gammaproteobacteria bacterium | reverse complement strand
CCCTGATGAATGTGAAAAGGCGTTGCCACCAACAATGGCTTTATTGGGTTGAACCACCATATTACAAATTTGGCTAACCAATTGAGAAGTGCGGTAAATTTCTTGAGTATTAATGTTAGTTTTGACGCCTAATATGTCTTGACGCAATTTGATAATCATCGCGATCTCTTCTAACGAACAGTTACCCGCGCGTTCGCCAATGCCATTGATGGTACATTCGATTTGACGTGCGCCCATTTCAACCGCACAAATCGAGTTAGCGACCGACATGCCTAAATCATCATGGCAATGGACAGAAATAATCGCTTTATCGATATTAGGCACTCGGTTGTATAGTGTCTGAATAATGCCGCCAAACTCACTCGGAATGGTATAACCAACGGTATCAGGAATATTGATGGTCGTTGCACCCGCTTTGATCGCGGCCTCAACCATTCGACATAAATAATCAATGGGGGTACGACCTGCATCCTCACATGAAAATTCAACATCATCGGTAAACTTACGGGCGTATTTAACCGCATCAACCCCCATTTCTAGGACATCATCAAAACTACGTCTTAACTTGTTTTCAACATGGATAGTCGAGGTTGAAATAAAGGTATGGATCCGGAACTGGTCGGCAACCTTTAATGACTGAGCACAGGCATCGATATCAGATTTAACCGCGCGGGCAAGACCAGCACAGATACTATTTTTAACGGTTTTAGCGATGGTTTGTACCGATTTAAAATCGCCAGGGGATGACACTGGAAAGCCAACTTCCATCACGTCAACACCCAAACGCTCAAGCGCCAGCGCAATTTGCAATTTTTCTTTGACGGTTAAACTTGCTGCTAAGGCCTGTTCGCCATCGCGTAAGGTGGTGTCAAAAATAATAACTTGGTCTGACATTGTCGCTGTCCTTTTTAAGGTCTATATGGTCAAAAAATAAATATAAAAAAACCCGCATCTGATGCGGGTTTTTGAAAGTTCTGTTAGATTAACTACAGCACTACAAACCCGCACCATCAAGTGGCAAGAGCAGTAATAATTTTAGCAGGCTGCGGTTGGTGAACATGGTCATTATTCCCGTAAGGTTAATCTAATGTTGCAAATATGTTGTGTTATTAATACAGCTCGCTGGACTTAGAGTCAAATGCTTTTATTGACTATCGCGGACTAAATTAATATAACGTAGCTACAATATAGCCTATGGGCTAGTGAACGCTCCATTAGCCGATAGTCGTAGATCGTGGATTAATTAGTTTTTGGGTTTATTTTAGGCAGTTTTTTAATGGTTAACGAAGATTTTTGATATTGTTGTTGTTGGAAAAGTTTGGCTTTAATTGAGGGGCGGACAATATTCCCTAATGGCTGAGTGTCGTTAATTTTTAGTTGCTTCTTTGGCACGGTGGCTGACCGCAATTTAATCTTATCCTGGGCAATGGCTTGTTGATAAGTGCTGGCCGCTTTATTGACTGGTGTCGCCGCGTCAAGGGGCAGCACCAGCAAAGTTAGGCTTAGGATAAAATATTTCACAGTCATAAAATTCCACCATCGGGTCCAATGTTATTCACTTGCGAAAATTATGCCACTTACTAATCAAATTGGTATTCTCTGATGATAGCTAAAAATTCGTCACCAAATTTTTCCAGTTTACTATCGCCTACGCCATTGATTTTTAAGAACTCAAATGGTGTTTGCGGTTGCTGCTCGGCCATTTCTGCTAGGCTGGCATCATTAAAAATAACATAGGGCGGTTTACCCGCTTTATCGGCAAGTTGTTTCCGCAACTTACGTAATTTGCCAAAAAGCACCTCGTCGTAATTGTAATCATCCTTACGCGAACGCTTGTTTGAGCCTTTTGATACTGCTTGTAATCGTGGCACTGCTAACTCGACTGGGGTCTCGCCAGTTAATACCGCGCGAGCCTCAGTGGTTAGTACCAAGATTGAGCTACGGGTAATATCTTGACGTAAATAACCTAAATGAATTAATTGACGGAAAATACTTAGCCAGTATTCGCCACTGTGCTCAATGCCAATCCCATAAGTCGACAATTTATCGTGACCATAATCGAGTAGTCGCTGATTTTTAGAGCCTCTAAGCACCTCAATAACATAACCAACGCCGAAACCTTGTTTGACTCGGTAAACGCATGACAGCGCTTTTTTTGCGAGCATTGAACCATCGAAGTGCGAGGGCGGATCGAGGCAAATATCGCAGTTGCCACATTTTGGCGTACCATATTCACCAAAATAATGGAGTAGGACCTGACGGCGACAAGTTTGCGCTTCAGCAAAAGCCGCCATTGCATTGAGTTTTTGGTGCTCGACCTGCTGTTGATGAGGGTTATTACCTTGCTCAATCAGGAATCGAACCCTGCCAATATCTGCGGGGTCAAACAACATTACCGCTTCGGCATTCATGCCATCACGCCCAGCACGGCCTGTTTCTTGATAATACGATTCAATGTTCTTTGGAATGTTGTAATGCATCACAAAGCGCACATCGGGTTTATCAATTCCCATCCCAAAAGC
>JABSRS010000475.1 GCA_013214885.1 Gammaproteobacteria bacterium | reverse complement strand
GCAAAAAGAGGTAAAGCACCAACATCGCCAGCAGCCCACCAATAATACCCGCCGATTTTACTTCACTAATCGCATTACTGATGAATGTTGATTGGTCATAGACCACGGTTAATTTATATTTGTCGCCAGAGAGCTTTCTAATCGCAGCCAGTTTTTGGTTAATTAGCGTGGCCACTTGAACCGTATTGGCGTCACCTTCTTTATATATTGCAAGTTCAACCGCTTCACCAGCGTTAATTCTGGTTACATCGGTCCGTTCTTTAAAGCTGTCTTTTACGGTGGCAATATCTTTAAGGTAAACAATTTGGTCATTCTCTCGATATACAACGAGTTCACCAATTTGGCTGATGTGAGTAAATTGGTTTAATGTTCTAACTAAATATTGAATATTGCCATCAATTAAACGCCCCGCCGAAATATTAATATTTTCAGCGTTAATTCGGTTAATAATTTGTTCGCTCGATAAATTTAACTGAGCGAGTTTATGTTGATCGATCACCACCTGGTATTCTTGCTCAAGTCCACCGCCTAATTTAACTGACGCAACCCCAAGTAATGACTCCAACTGTCGTTTTATATCGTATTCGGCAAAGGTTCTAAGTTTTGTTAAACCAGCGGCAGAGGTGTCATCACTTTGCAGTCCTAAACGAATAATTGGATCCAATGATGGATTGAATTTTAAGATTAAAGGTTTTTGAACATCAAGAGGGAGTCTGATTAAGTCAAGTTTCTCACGAACTTCCAAAGATGTGATGTCCATGGGAGCATCCCATTCAAACTCAAGCAAAACATCCGATTGTCCAGCTTTCGAAATCGAACTGATTTTTCTTAATCCCTTAACTACCCCAACCGCTTCTTCAATCGGTTTAGTAATCAATTGTTCAATTTCCCCAGGTGCGGCACCGATATAATTGGTACGCACCGTTAATGTTGGGTAGGACAGATCTGGCAGTAGATTGACGGCGAGGCGCGAAAGCCCAACCAAACCAAATAGCATCACGGCAAAGGTGAACATCCAAACTGTGACAGGTCTTCTAATTGCAGTATCGACTAAGCTCATTATTATCTCCTCTAGTTATTATTAATGTGCTTTGACGATGGCTGAGATAGATTCTTGATCTGCATTTTTTTGTTCTGTTGGCTGGTTAATGACTTCAACCAAAACATCCGATTTTAAGTTGTGTTGACCACTAACAACGACCACGTCACCTGCTTTAATTTCACCGGTTATTTCAGTTTGGTGATCTTGGACAAAGCCTTTAGCCACGGCAACTTCAATCGCCTTGTTATCTCTCACTAAATAAATTTTACTTTGCTTATCCATGGTAATAATTGCATCACTAGGGACGGTCAACGCATTTTGGTGGGTATCAAATGTCAACGCAATTTGAGCGAACATGCCTGGCTTTAATTGGTTTAGCTGGTTGTCAAGATCCATAATGACTTTGAATGTACCACTGCGACTATCGATAACTGGCGAAATTGAGCGAATATGAGCTTGGTATAAATGGTCTTTTCGGGCACTAAAGCTCAAAACAGCTTGTTGGTTTAACGCGATATTACTTAATTGATGCTCAGGTAAGTGAACAATTGCCTGAAGATTTGATTGATCAACAACGTGAAATAATTTCTGATAGCCCTGGGTGAAATGGCCTGTTTTAACATAGCGGTGTGAGATATACCCTGAAAGTGGTGCAATAATTTGACTGTCTTGTAAATCCAGTGCTGCTAATTCTCGTGCCGCAACAGCAGCTTGATATTGGTATTTTAGCTTATCGGCTGCTTGTTCACTGACCAGTTTTTTTCTTACCATGGTTGATACGCGCTGTAACTCTTGATTGATCCCAGCAAGTTCGGCATCTGCTTTATTTAACGCTAACTGATAACGACGAGGGTCTATTGTTGCCAGTAATTGACCTTTCTTAACATAATCACCTTCTTCAACGGTCAGCTGCTCAATGATCCCCGTAACCCTTGAAATAATATCGGCTTCATTTCTTGCTTCGAGGGTCGCAGTGGTATGGAAGTTTAACGAAATGCTTTGGTGAGTAATGCTGGCAACTGCAACAGGAATGGCAAATTCAGTTTCTTTTTTATCTTCTTTTTGTTCGGAGCCACCGCAGCCGCTAAGTAAAGCCGTTGCAATTATGAAAGGTACAATCAAAGTTTTTTTTATAGTTAGCATAATATTGTTGTCCGTGTGATTTTGATTATTGCCATTTACTTAAATGCAATATTTTATTTTACCTAACGCAGCACAAGGCATGCCAACAATATGTTATTCATATGTAACAAGACGTTACGTAAGACGAATAGGATATTAAATAAAGGAAATGATTAATTAACTAACTAATTGGTTAAATTGATTAATATTAGATATGGCGTGGCTTAATCAGATAAATGATGGTTGGTTGATTAATGGGCTTGGGATCAGTTACCTGATGACTAGCCAAAAAAAAGGCTATGTCCTAATTAGCTGTTGTGGCATTCGTCCAACAGCTTCGAATAAGAAAATTTCTGAACTTATCGTT
>JABSRS010000474.1 GCA_013214885.1 Gammaproteobacteria bacterium | reverse complement strand
AGCTATTGTCAACTGGGATGTTTCTTCGGTGACGGATATGATCGGAATGTTTATTTATTCTTTTGCTTTCGATCAAGCTATAGGCAACTGGGATGTTTCTTCGGTGACGGATATGTCCGCAATGTTTAATAATGCTTTTGCTTTCGATCAAGCTATAGGCAACTGGGATGTTTCTTCTGTGACTGATATGGCCAGCATGTTTGGAAATGTGGCGCTTTCAACGGCTAATTACGATGCGTTACTTGACAGCTGGAGTCAATTGAGCTTACAAAACGATGTTGTATTTAGTGCGGGAAAAAGTACTTATTCCAGTCCATTTCAAACAGCAAGAGATACTTTAACCAATACCTTTAATTGGACAGTGATTGATGGTGGTCTTCAATTAAGTGACTGATGGCGGTGTTCAATTATAAGCGCTATTTAAAGTTGCCAAGGATAGTTTATTGTTGGCAACTTTAAAGTTAATGGATTACAAAAACAATACCAACTAAATCAGAGAATTTATTGATGTCTTTACGGCTATCTTTGAGTCCTTTTAATTGTAATATAAATGTCATGCTCAGATCCTGTCAAAGTCTTTGATAGATCTGATTCAAAAGACTTCGATGATATTTCACCTGTATTAATTCCAACCTTGGTAACTTCGGTGTATTTCTCCCCCCTCATTAAGGT
The DNA here is from genome assembly GCA_013214885.1 of Gammaproteobacteria bacterium. Lineage (GTDB taxonomy): Bacteria > Pseudomonadota > Gammaproteobacteria > Enterobacterales > Psychrobiaceae > Psychrobium. The sequence continues at coordinate 1,886 of JABSRS010000474.1, read as the reverse complement.
CTCAAATATCCAAATGACAATGAATCATGACACTTATTTAACGGCGCGTGGCTTTCGTTTAAGCCGAGAAATATAAAAGCTTAATTTGCATCAATCATCGCTTTTCAAAAATTGGCTGGCAAAGTCAAGGTTTTGCCTCGATATTGCAGCCAACATTACTCCATCTTCAACTAAGATTGTGGCTCGAAGATGATTAGAACTCAATGAATAAAAAGTGATTAATTGATGTAAGTATCTCGGCCGCTAGCATGCCACTGGATGCAAGCGGTGACGTTGACATGACTTGGAACCGTTTGCCTCTCTTGCGGCGGCAGTTAGTTTGTCCGTATGAGTAATTGAGCAGCGATTACTCGATAATCCAGAATGTCCTCACTGCCATAGTATTTAATTAATAGGCATGGTAAAACAGCGGATATCAATTTAATTTAATATTTTAAGCACAATGGGATGTGGATATGGATAGTTCGACCTTAAGGGTGATTAAACGGTTAACGTTGATAGCGACTTTGTTTGCGCTAGTGGTTATTGCACTTGGTGCTTATACTCGGTTGGTTCATGCTGGGTTGGGTTGTCCTGATTGGCCGACTTGCTATGGTCATTTGTGGGCTCCTGATTCGGTTAGCGAAATATCAAGTGCCAATATTGCTTTTCCTGACGCGCCAGTTAATCTTGATAAAACTTGGCCAGAAATGACTCATCGCTATCTTGCATCTTCATTAGGATTACTGTGCCTAATCATTTTTTTGCTTGGCTTTAAGGTTAAAAAAACTGTCTCAAAATTTCCGTTTCGTCATACCGTCGCTTTGTTAATCCTAGTGATTATTCAAGGATTGTTTGGCATGTGGACGGTAACCCTGAAATTATGGCCGCAGGTAGTAACGTTGCATTTGTTGGGCGGATTTAGTACGTTCGGTTTGTTATTGTTGCTGCATTTGCGATTAACCCAACCAATAAAACCAGTCAAAGAAACCATGATACCTAAGATCAGGTTGCTTGCATTTTCCGTGTTGGTGATATTGTTTGGCCAAATAATGCTTGGCGGTTGGACGAGTTCGAATTATGCCGCAATGGCTTGTCTTGAATTGCCACTGTGTTCAATGGCGCAATTATCGTCGCAAGACTTTGTTCAAGGGTTTAATTTATTACAACAAATTGGGCCAAACTATCTTGGGGGACAACTCGATGGCGGGGCAAGGATTGCAATTCATGCGATGCATCGCTTTGGAGCGCTGGCGGTTTTATTGTTATCACTAATGTTGATTACTACTCTTTACCAAAATCGTTATGTAAAGTTGGCACTCGCGTTAGCCACCATGTTAATCATTCAGCTATTATTAGGGTTAAGTAATGTCTATTTTGGTTTACCACTATACAATGCCGTCGCTCATAATATTGGCGGGGCGCTATTGCTCGCAACCATGATAGTGATAAATTTTAGGCTTTATCAGCAACGTAAAAAACGGGCATAAATCGCCCGTTAATTGAAAGTTTTCACTGTTAGCCGTTAACTAATAAATGCTGGACCGAGCCCCGAACTCCACATGAAGACGGTTAACCCGAGCATACTGACTAAAAAGACTAAGCCAACCGTGACTAAAGAGCTGGCGTAAATAAACCCGCGGTCTTCATCGATACCCATGACAATTGGCACTCCGGTGTAAAGCATATATACCGCATAGGCAATGCCTAGTAGTCCAACGCACATAATAAACCAAAGTTCAGGATAAAGTACTGCAAAACCTACCATATACAGCGGGGTCGCCGTATAAGCAGAGACTTCAATACTTTGAACATGATTAGGATCGGCACCAAACTCATGGGCCATCCAATGTGCCATCAAACCTAGGGCGATAACGCCGCCAACTAAGCCGCAATACATCAGCACC
>JABSRS010000473.1 GCA_013214885.1 Gammaproteobacteria bacterium | reverse complement strand
GCCCAAGTGAGTTGGTCCAAATAGCGGTGCGATCCCAGCACTTATGTCGTTGGGAGTTAGCCCGCGATCAATTTGAAATGAACCGCGCTGGTTACTTTAAATGGCGGATCGCTCAAGGAAAGTACCACGCCACTAAAGCAGTTGCGGCAATGTCCGCCAATGGCTATGACCAAAACAGCTGTGATCAGGTGTTTGAGATGGTCCGTAAAAGTAACTTATCGACCAACAGCGACACCCAACTAATGGAAGATGCTGCCTGTTTAGTATTTTTAGAGTTCCAATTTAAAGATTTTGCTAGCGGCTATAGTGATGAGAAAATCATTCGAATAGTGCAAAAGACTTGGGCCAAGATGTCTGAAGATGCTCACCAATTTGCCTTAAAACTGCAATATAGCGAAAGTGAATTGGCATTAATTCAACAAGCACTGGCTTAACCGTCCTCACGGTTTGCGAGACTTTAATTAGTCTCGCCCTGCTTTCTCTAGTTAATCATATTTACCAATATCCCCCGATAGTATAAGATCGCTTTTTGGCCGGAGATTTTATGACTTATACTCTGCAGTTAGCGCATATAAACGATACCCACTCTCATTTTGAATCCTCTTTGTTGCACTTTGATATTAGCGTCGATAATAAGGCATACCAGTTAGATGCTCATTGCGGGGGCTATGCCAATATTTCAGGAGCGATAGCTAAGTTTCGTCATCAAGCGACTATAGCCAATCAAACGGCTTTATTTTTACATGCTGGCGATAGCTTTCAGGGCAGCCTCTATTTTAGTTGTTTTAAAGGTGAGGCCAATGCCACCTTGCTCAACATGCTAAAGCCAGATGCGATGACTATTGGTAATCACGAATTTGATCTTGGCAACACCCCAGTGGCTGATTTTCTCAAACGGATTAATTTTCCAATGCTCGCTGGCAATATGGATTTAAGCCATGAAGACCAAACCAAACAATCACCACTGCGCCCTCATGCCAATTTATTGTGTTATGACAATCAGCAGAAAATTGGCCGTTATTTACTAAAAACCATTACCAATGAGCAAGGTGAAGCAGCGCAGCTAGCGATTGTTGGAATAACCCTCGATTTGATGCATAAAATTGGTTGTCCCGATCCTGATTGCCATTTTCTTGATGCTGTTGCCACCACTGCTGCAACTGTTACCCACCTTCGCGCCCAAGGGATTAAGCATATTATTGTGTTAAGCCATTTGGGTTATCAAGGCGATCTTGCGCTGGCCCAGAAGGTGGCGGGGATCAGCGTTATCGTTGGCGGTCACACTCACACCCTATCTGGTGACTTTAGTGAGCTTAATTTGCCTTGCACCGGTCAAGAGCATCAAATGGTTAACCACTGTTTAATTTTACACGCTGGTCAACATGCCGAAACTCTTGGTCTTTGCACTCTGGGCTTTGACGATGACGGCAAAGTTAAGCACTTTTCAGGCGGGGTAAAATTCCTGATTGAAGACAATTGGCAAGCAACCGAAAATGACGTACCAGTTTCACCATTACAACAGCAAAAAATAGCCCAATATTTAGCCCAAAGCAATTGTTTTAGTGCCGCGATAACCGACGATACCATCACACAATTAATTAATAGCCATTATCGCCCTGCGGTCGAGGAAATGCGCCGTAAAGTCATTGCCAAGCTGCCACAGACCTTGCTCCATACTCGCCTGCCAACCGATGCTTTGCCCCATGGTAGTGAAATTGCGCCATTAGTGGCACAAGGGTTTTATCATGCGGCCAGTCGCGACAAGCCAATCGATTTTGGGCTCCATAATGCCGGCGGTGTTCGCGTGTCAGTCAAATCAGGCGAGCTGACACATGCTGAGATAGCGGGCCGACTATTGCCATTCGCTATTTCACTGGTTAGTTATGTTCTTAGTGGCAAGGATTTAAAACAAACCCTCGAAGGCGCAATTAATAATGCCCTCAGTCATGGCGTTAATGGTACGGGTAATGGTAGTTATCCCTATACTCATTTGCTTAAATTTGAATATAACGCTAACTTAGCCAAGGACAATCGGATCAGTTCGTTACTGATTTTCCGCGATGAACAATGGATTGAGGTCGATGATAACCAACAATATTGCGGCGTTTCATCATCGTATACTCTCGCAGGTAAAGAAGGTTATGACGCGTTATTAAACTCGGTCGGTCATCATGATCATCAAGTGACCATGGCTGACTCTTTTATCACTTTTATTCGTGGTGCTGTACTGCCAGTAACCAACTCAACCGATAATAGTTTAATCCTGTGACACTAAACGCTCACTAATAACAAATATCTGTTAAACTGCGGCAAATTTTTAGATTGTCGCAACGTTTGGGTAGGTATATATGGGTTTTTCAGGATTAAATCTTAATCAAAATTTAATAAAGGCTATCACTGAGCAAGGTTACAGTGAACCGACACCTATTCAGCGCGAGGCGATCCCTGCCATCTTAGACCGTCAAGATGTCATGGCAGGTGCTCAAACAGGTACTGGTAAAACCGCAGCCTTCGCCTTGCCAATTTTACAGCACCTTGAAAATGCTCCCGCGCGCAAAGGTCAG
>JABSRS010000472.1 GCA_013214885.1 Gammaproteobacteria bacterium | reverse complement strand
ATACCATATTGGTGGTGATTGGCGTGGCCTTCTGCTCGATGGTGATCGGTGTCCCACTGGCTTGGCTGGTGGCGATGTGTCAGTTCCCATTACGCGGATTCTTTGTTTGGGCATTATTATTACCACTGGCCATGCCGTCATATGTGGTCGCTTATGTGTATACCGATTTATTAGAGTACGCTGGCCCGCTGCAAGTGTGGCTGCGTAGTATATTTGGTTGGCAAAGTGCTCGGGATTACTGGTTTTTTGAAGTGCGCTCGGTCGTTGGCGTGATCATTATGCTAACGTTGGTACTGTTTCCTTATGTTTATTTATTGGCCCGAACTGCGTTCTTAGAGCAGGCCAATTCATTACTGCAATCATCTCGCATGCTCGGTTGTTCGCCGTGGCAAAGTTTTATTCGGGTATCTTTACCATTAGCTCGCCCTGCCATTGCTGTCGCCACCTCCTTGGTTGCGATGGAAAGCTTGGCTGACTTTGCAGTGGTTAATTACTTTTCGGTGCCAACGCTCACCACTGCGGTGTATGACACATGGTTAGGTTATGGCAGTTTGGCTGCGGCAGCGCGGTTATCAGCAATAATGATCGCGGTGTTGTTTGTGCTAATCAGCCTTGAACGGTTGGGTCGTAATAAGCAGCAGCATTACCAAAAAACCACTGGCCAAGAAAATAAAGACCGCTTTAAATTAACGGGAGTTAAAGCCGCCGCTACCGTGTTTTTTTGTAGCGTCATTTTTGGTTTTGCATTCTTACTGCCTTTTGTCACCTTGGCTGAGTTGGCGATTGAATATTTTGATCAATCGTGGAATCAACAGTTTTTAACCTATAGCTATAACAGTTTGATGCTCGCGAGTTCGGTTAGTGTTATTTGTATCGTGTTTGGCTTGTTTCTAAGCTACTTTAAGCGGTTATCTAATCAAAAGTACGCCTATGTCACGGCAAAGATTTCTAGTACTGGTTATGCACTACCAGGGACTGTGTTGGCGATTGGGGTTCTTATTCCGTTGAGCTTTATGGATCATCAAATTAACACCCTCATGGAATGGTTTGGACGCGAAGGGCCTGGCTTAATTCTTTCAGGAACTTTGTTTGCGATAATTGTCGGATATGTGGTGCGCTTTGTGGCGATTGCGATTGGTTCGGTTGAGTCGAGCTTTAATAAAATAACGCCATCACTCGATATGGTCAGTACTACTCTGGGACTTTCCCCGCTTAAAATGCTATTTAGAGTGCATTTACCGTTAGTGCGCAAAGGCTGTTTTGCCGCCGCGTTGTTGGTGTTTATTGAGTCGATGAAAGAATTACCCGCCGCGTTGTTATTGCGACCGTTTGACTTTGAAACACTCGCGACTTACGTCTACCAATATGTCTCGGATGAGCAACTCGAGCACGGAGCATTAGCCGCCATTGTGATCGTTATTGTTGGTCTTATTCCTTTAATATTCTTAAACCGTTCGTTGGAGCAGCAGCACTAATATGACCACCTTAGCGATTAAAAATTTAGCCTGTAGCTACAACGGCAAAGCAATTATCAATAATCTTTCTTTGAGCCTTGAGAGTAATGAAATTATTGCGCTGCTCGGTCCTAGTGGTTGTGGCAAGACCACGCTATTACGGGCAATTGCAGGATTACAGCAAATTATTTCAGGCCAAATTAGTATCGGTGATAAGGTCGTCAGCACCCCGAATGAGATGCTGGCTAGCGAAAAACGCAATGTTGGGATGATTTTTCAAGATTACGCATTGTTTCCTCATTTAACCGTGGCTAAAAATATTGCTTTTGGCATTAGTAAGCTCAATAAAAGTGACCGCAGCGATCGGGTGGAACAAATGTTGAAACTAGTGCGACTTGAACCTTTTGGTGAGCGCTTTCCTCATGAACTGTCTGGCGGGCAGCAACAGCGTGTTGCGATTGCCCGTGCTTTGGCTTATCAGCCTGATATCATGTTACTCGATGAGCCGTTTTCAAATATTGATAGCCAGTCGCGTTTTAGTATCATGATGGAAATTCGTCACATTCTAAAAGAGCACCGTGTGCCAGCGGTATTTGTTACCCACAGTAAAGATGAAGCCTTTGCTTTTGCCGATAAATTGGCGATTTTCAATCAAGGAAAAATTGAGCAAGTCGGTAGTGCTCAAGATCTGTATCTTCGCCCAAGTAGCCCTTATGTCGCCAGTTTTATGGGCAAGGCTAATTTTCTAACGATTACCAGCTTTGATCAACAAGGTGCCAGCACTTGCCTTGGTTACGTCAAGTCGGTTGGTGAAATGCACACCACTGGCGTACCAGGTC
>JABSRS010000471.1 GCA_013214885.1 Gammaproteobacteria bacterium | reverse complement strand
ATATAAGGCACAACCACGGGCTTGTCCAACACCCGAATAAGGTGTCGGCTGCGCGACACCTATTCTTATTTGTTATACGTTTGCTGACTCGGATTGCCATTTAGTCATTTATTCTTTGATAAAGTGATTAACCAAATCACGATACATTTTCTCAATAGCATCAGGACTTAATCCTTCAGAAGAAGCCCAAATTCTACGTTGCTCTAACATAGCTTTGAATCGTTCAGGGGCCCGAACAGATGTTTCCGAAATTTTAAATTTTGATGCAGCTTTTACATATTCGAAACGTTTACCTAAAATAGCAATAATATCTCGATCCATATTATCTATTTCTACTCGGATATCTTCCATGCCTGAACAGTTTTCAGGCTCTATAATATTTTGATACTTCATGGTACTCCTTACCTTTGGCAAAACGTATAACGCCACCTAACCAGCGGCGTGCTGGCGCAGTTTTTTGCGTCTATTTTGCGAAAAATGCGACAGTGTTAGCCGTCTGGTTGAGGTTGAGGTTTTTGTTATGTTTTACATTTTTGCACATCTATTTGTAGCTTTAGTTCCTTTCTATAGTCTTGTACAACTTCAATAGGAATTTTAAATATTTCACAATGAGACACATCGACTTTTTCCATTGGGAAAGCACCATAATTAACGAGGTGACCACACCCACCTCCGATGTTTTTGCCTAATCCCTGTTTAGTACACGCAGCAACTGCTTTCCAGTGATAAGCTTCATTCATTGAATCTTTGCAATCATGATAAGGCTCAAGAATTTCTCTGGCTTTGAAGTACACCTCTTTACGAGCAGCTTTATACTCCTCTGTCAAAACACACTCTTCTGAAGCAAATAGGTGTGAACAAAAAAATAGAGATAGTATTAAATACTTCACAGTGCTCCCGTAAAACATAACGAGGCTGTAGAATTTATAAAAAATTACAAAAACACGTCAAAATAAGGGTATCAAATGCATTACCCACTTTGAGATCGTCGCTTATATTACGTTACACGAGCTCGATTTTAACCTGTTTTAATCAAAACTATTAATTCTACAGCCTCAACGCCCGCATAAACTGCGGAGCATGTTGGACGCATTTTTGCGCCCTTTGTTTATTTTCAAAAAATCGGACAGCTTGCGGAGTCAGATTTGATGCGCTTGTTATTGATTTTTCACGCTTCAACCGAAACGAATAAATCGTTTAATTTGATACAGATGAAACTGATACTAGCACGAAAAGACGCAGCCTATCATTCAAAAAACGCAACGCCTTGTTATTTGTAGTGACCAAGCGATTACACATAACTCAAAAATGATGAATGGCCAAAAACTGCTGCGTTTAGCACTGAAGCTGATTGGCCGATTCGACACTGCGATGTAATAACTTAGCGCTTCAAACCAGAGAAAGCCGTGTAGCACTAACGAATGTCCAATTTAGCATCAAAATATTCAGCGCACCTTACATTCAATGTCTTGCTGCGCAATAACGCCGCAATAAACGGCTAAAATAGTGAGGAACGAACGGTAGCCAACATATTTTAGTCCGATTTAACTGCCTTGTTAGCCTTACTTACTGTATAGACTGAAGATTTCCTTACCTATATTCGCAATTGCTTTATTGCGTAGAGCAAAAGATGCATCGGTCTGAGTTAAATAAACACTTATAATTAAAGGTGAACGTTTGTCAGACCAAACAACAGCTGTAATACCTCTTGAACCATTACCTCCAGCTCCAGAACGATCAGCAATCGACCAATTATCTGGAAGGACAGAACGAAATAAACTACCGGTTACTTTATTATCTATCATCCATTGTTTTAGTTGAGCTTTTGAGGCTTGAGATAATACATCTCCAAATAATAAAGTATGTAAGCTTTTCACCATTGCATTTGGTGTGGTTGTATCTCTTTTATCGCCATCGAGGGCTTCATTTAAATCAGGTTCATTTCGATCCAAGCGAGTGACTTCATCGCCAATAGAGCGCATAAACTGAGTTAAAACTTTTGGTCCCTCGATACCAGAAAGCACAATATTAGTAGCGGTATTATCACTCATTATCATAGCTGCCGAGCAAGCTTGCTTTAAAGAAATACTTTCACCAATGAGTTTTTCGGTTGTTGGCGACCAAGCAATAATAGAACTTGCAGTTATAACACTCGATGTGTCAAAGGATTGAAGCCCTTTTTCTACATCAACAAGCAGCTTTGCACATGCCAACGTTTTAAAAGTGCTCATTAAAGGGAAACGAGTATCTCCGTTATAATTCCATAGCTTATTGTCTGTGACATCATAAATAGAGACACCAATACGAGCACCAAGCTGACTTTCTATTTCTTCAATTTTTTTAATTATAGTATTAGCATGTACGCTAGAAACTAAAGAGAAGTAAGTCACTAAAACTAATATTAGTGAGCTGTACTTTACAAGGTAAGTTTTAAAATTAAATGTCATATTCTCTTTCTTAGTTAGAATTAGCAGCATCAAAGTTAAACGTGTAAGGCTAACGAGGCTGTAGAATTAACCATTCTCAGCCTGAATTTTATACATAGGCAGACAATAGTAGATATT
>JABSRS010000470.1 GCA_013214885.1 Gammaproteobacteria bacterium | reverse complement strand
GTTCAGTCTGTTGTTGTTAGCTCACAAATTAATAACAAAAACAAAAATTTATACAATATCCACTATATACTAGCCTCCTTTAAAAATCATCAGATGCCATTTATGGCCATCCGCTTCTCAATAAGATTGACTGTGAACAAATCAAATTTATCCTATGGTTACGCTATCTGCGCTGTACTCTTGTGGTCGACTGTTGCAACCGCATTTAAGTTGGCGTTAAGCCATTATTCCCCAATCCAGCTCGTCTTTATTGCGGTAATCACTTCTATTATTACCCTGTTTAGCATTATTAAAATTCAAGGTAAGTTTTCATTAATCATCAGCCAGTTTAAACAGCAACCGTTGTTTTACCTGCAAGCTGGCTTGCTTAATCCCTTTTTATATTATTTAGTGTTGTTTAAAGCCTATGATCTGTTGCCTGCACAACAAGCTCTGGCTCTAAATTATACTTGGGCGTTACTCTTACCCTTATTAGCAGTGCCATTCTTGGGCCAAAAGCTCAGTAAAACGGATATGGTGGCAGCCTTAATCGCTTATATCGGCGTTTATATCATTGCCACTCAAGGCAATATTACTAGCTTTAATTTCGACAGCAATCTTGGCGTTTTAATGGGCCTGTTAAGCACTGTTCTATGGTCGTTGTATTGGATTATTAATACCAAGGATCAGGGAGATCCTGTGATTAGCTTATTTTTAAGCTTTATGGTTGGCTTGCCCTTTATTACTACCGCTTTAATGGTAATGGGACCGCTACCAACATGGGATCCGCAAGCTCTATTAGCAGGGATCTATGTGGGGTTATTCGAAATGGGTATCACCTTTGTGTTATGGCTACTTGCACTTAAGTATGCCCAGCGCACAGCGAACATTACCACACTAGCTTTTTTGTCACCTGTTTTATCGATTGGTTTTATTGCGTTGATATTGGATGAAAAGATTGAACCAGCCACCTATGTCGGTTTAGGATTAATTTTAATGGCATTAGGGCTACAAACTATCCGGATAAAATTCAAAAAAATAGCACCAGTAACCTAAGTTAGTGGTGCTTTAATTTTATTTTAAAGATTATGCGGTGACAAACTTACGGCGTAAGCCAATGCCAAAAGCTGCAACTAACATAAATAATCCCATGCTACCGCCACCTGATGATTTAGGTTCCGCTGGCTTAGCCACAGTAAATGTTTGAGTTACCGCGTCACTCGGACCATTGCCATCACTGACAGTTAACGACACAGTATACGAGCCGGCCTTGGTATAAATATGTCTCGGACTCATGATCGTGCTAGTTTTACCATCGCCGAAATCCCATGAGTAAGTAATAGTGCCTTTACCACCAGTGGTTGCATTATTAAGATTGACGGTTAAACCACTAACAGTAGTACTGAAAGCTGGTTTCAATTGGGCAAATACACTAACGTCATGATTAAAGATTTTTACTTGTTCAGCATTATCAGTAACCGTTAGAGTTATTTGATAGTCACCTACTTTGTCATATAGATGAGTGGTGGTTTCACCCTCGCCCAATGCACTTTTATCGCCAAAATTCCATTGATATTGATAAGGACCCTCACCGCCTGTAACACTAGCTGTTAAGCTGATGTCTAGATATGATGCACTGCTATCAATAGCAAGTACCAGAGGTGTTGTTACTATAATTGTCTGCTCAAAAGTATTAGTATCACCTTTAACATCGTAAACGGTTAGCGAAACCTTATAGCTGCCTATTTTGGCAAAAGTATGAGTAGGCGCGGCCAGTGTAGAACCTTCAGAACCATCACCAAAATCCCATTGATAACCAGAGATTGAAGTACTGCTTATGGCTTGTCCAGAAAACGCTAGCGTCTTGCCATCTTTGACCACTGCAAACTTAGCCTCAAGAGGATGTATTACTCGAGTTAAGTTGATTTTAGCGGTAGAGCTGTCATTAGCTTGCTCTAGTACGTTCATTTTAATTGCCCAAGGTATAACTTTCACCCCTGACATCGGCTGCGCTGGACGACTATAATTTAGACTATCATCGAAAGTACTGATCGGATCAAGGTTGGTATCTTGGCCAAATGCTGACTGCGTATATAGGCTAAACGCGGCGTCGCGAATTTGGCTCTCTGCGTTTAGAGTACCAATCATCTTTTGGTCGGCATCGATAACAGCAATGAAACCCTGTCCTGGATGACTTGCGACGTTATTCTCAAAGAAGTTACTATCTTCTAACCACATCAGTACGCCTGGGGTATATTTAGCCAAGGCAATCTAACTATCAATTCCATTTTGGCTTCTTAACTGGATATAATATTGTTTCGGCTCTAATAATTGATAAGCGCCTATCTTAATAAAGCCATCTAAAGACACCACGTCGGCTTTAGAGTCAGCGTCATTCTCAAACACGGTTGAACCGTTAGCAGAGATAACTAAATTATCAACAACCATGCCAAAACCACCAACAGCAGGGTCGGTAACATAAGAAATTTCAACGATAATTGATTGGCCAGCAAAAGCATTTAAATCAAATACCAGATGCTGCCATTGATCTTGCGTTGAAATACCAGTAATAACATTGCTGAAGGTCGTGCCAG
>JABSRS010000469.1 GCA_013214885.1 Gammaproteobacteria bacterium | reverse complement strand
GAGGTGCCCGGGGAGATGTTAAGCATCGCAACGGCTCAGGTGAAGATTTCTTTTTTATGCATCGCGATATGATGCGAAAAGCGCGTTTATTACAGCCCGATTTAAAGGGCTGGTCACGGCTGCCTTTTCCGGCACCATTTATCGAGCAGGATTTACCAGGGTTTATTCGTTATTACGATAATAATGATGGTAGCTCTGCACCGCCAGCTTGGATATCTGAAGATGATGACGAATATTCTCAATGGTTAGGTGAGGTGAAGGGCAATAGTACTTTTTACAGCAACTACCAAGTTTGGGAGTCACGTTATCAAGATCCTGAATATTTAAGTCGTTTAACCTTGGCTGAGTTTGGCTCTGAAATGGAGTTAGGCATACACGACTGGTTGCATATGCGTTGGGCGACGGTTACTCGTGATCCGACGAACAACATGCCGGTGCCGTGGGATCGATGGCCTGCTGATTTTTCATCGCGTTGGTTTTTGCCTGAAAATGACTATTTGGGCGATCCTTTTTCTTCTCACGTTAGCCCTATTTTTTGGATGTTCCATAGTTGGATTGATGATCGGATTGAAGATTGGTTTCGCGCCCATGAGTGGCTGCACCCTGGAGAAGTCCAACGAAAGCAAGTTAATGGTGTCCCTTGGTTTGCCCCAGGTCGCTGGGTTGAAGTTTCTGACCCTTGGTTAGGTTCTTCAGATTACAGTTGCTCACCCATTCAAGAGGGCAGTACAACGGTTAATTTGGATGTTGATGTGATGAAGTTAGCGATTAGCATTGCCTTTAGTGGTGATGACGATGTGCCAAATTTAATGAAACGCGTGCCTCGAAGACCGTGGTATGCACGGAATATGAAACTTAAAAAATCATAGTTGAGTTGTATACAGCACGGTAACTTTCACTGAAAAATAAAATTACTGTGCAGTGGCGACTAAATTTTATCGATTTGCTTTCGTTTATATTAACTAGATGGCTTTGATAAAATAATGGCTAGCTTGGTATTCCCGCGTGCTGGGATATGAAATAAACCGACAAATAAATAAGGTATGAGAACATGAAAAATTCTATTGCGTCTACTGTTTACGACTTAATAGGAGTGGGCTTTGGCCCCTCAAATATTGCATTATCGATTGCGCTAGAAGAACGCGCTAAATCACAGGGGGCTCTATCTACGCTGTTCTTGGACAAACAGGACAATTATCGATGGCATGGTAATACCATTACCGGTCAAAGTAATTTACAAATCTCTTTTTTGAAAGATTTAGTGTCAATGCGTAATCCCACGAGTCCCTATTCTTTTGTTAACTATTTACACCAGCAAGGCCGCTTGACTGACTTTATTAATTTGGGCACTTTTTATCCGAGCCGGTTAGAGTTTAATGATTATCTTTGCTGGGTGGCTAAACATTTTAGCGATCAGTGTCACTATGGTGAAATGATTTTAGCGATTGAACCCGTTTTTACTCAAGATAAGATTAAAACCTTACGCGTCACTTCTTGTAATATTCACGGCAAAGAGCAGGTGCGAGAAACTCGTTCATTGGCGATTAGCCCTGGTGGTAGTGCACGTATTCCTAGGTTGTTTGAAGAGTTTAAGTCGGATTCTCGTATTTTTCATCATTCTAAATATTTGTCCAGTATAAAACAACAACCTTGTGCTCAAGGAAAAACCATGAAAATTGCCATTATTGGTGGTGGACAAAGTGCTGCTGAAGCATTGATTGATTTAAATGATAATTATCCGTCAGTTCAAGCTGATATGATCTTGCGCAGCATGGCTTTAAAACCAGCAGACGCTAGCCCATTTGTCAATGAAGTTTTTACGCCTAAATTTACCGATATCATGTATAACAATCAGCAAGTTGATCGTGATAGTTTACTCAAAGAGTATTACCACACGAATTACTCAGTAGTTGATGAGGCAATGATCAAGCAGATTTACAGCATGTTTTATAAGCAAAAAGTGTCTGGTGATCAGCGTCATAATTTCCGCTGTTTAACCGAAATAGAACAAGTCATTGCAACCGAACAAGGCATAGCACTGGCTTTATTAAACAAAGAGACCGGTGAAAAAGAGCTAGTAAACTATGATGCGATTATTCTGGCAACGGGTTATGAACGCAAGCAACATCTGGAATTACTCGCCCCGTTAGATAGTTACTTAGGAAATTACACTGTAGATAGAAATTATCGCTTACAAACGGATGCACGTTGCCAAGCGGCCATTTATTTGCAAGGCTGTAATGAATCATCTCATGGCATCAGTGATACATTACTTTCGGTATTAGCTCTTCGTTCCGATGAAATCGCAGCCTCTTTATATAGCCACTTGACACAAGAAACACAAGAAGTTGCCTCACTATCGACGGCTTCGGTGTTAGAAATAGCTTAATACCAATTACATTAAATTTATGATCTTGTTGTGCGAAGGGTAAATTAACTAGAACAAGACGCTCGATTGAGCAATAGCTAGCTATTGGGATTGAGAGCAACGTAATTATCATTGATTTTAACCAGCACAAGTGGGCAATGACTTAGTGGAATTGGTATAAATTTTCATTTTCATAATACTGACCATGATGCGTAT
>JABSRS010000046.1:2729-14980 GCA_013214885.1 Gammaproteobacteria bacterium | reverse complement strand
TTAACCGCATTGATTTTCTTGGTAAAGCGGTTACATCCATCACACTATAATAATCTTTGACTGCTTCGTGCGGTACCCGTCCCGTCATAATCACCATCGATTCTAGGGTTAACTTCTTGATCAATTGTTCAATGTTGTGTTGTTGCGAACCGCCGCCGACCAGCAATAGTTTTACCTTTAATGACCTAGCTTTTAAAATAGCAAAAGCCTTCAGCAAAACATCAATTCCTTCATAATGATAAAACGAACCAGCAAAACCAACCACAAAGGCATCATCAAGCTGAAACTTCTGGTATAAGGTCGGGCAAGGGTGAGTAATTTGGGGAAATGCTGCGACATTTACCGCATTGGCAATGATCGTGATTTTTTGCTCATTGACACCGCGGCTGACTAGGTCTTGTTTAAGCCCCTGACAAATGGTGGTAACTGCTTGGCAATTTTTGACCACATAGGTTTCGATCATTTTTGATAGCCGATACCTAAAATCACCTTCTTGGCAATGGCCATGATCGACCGCGGCATCTTCCCAAAAAGCTCTAATTTCATAGATTACTGGGATCTTGAGTTTGCGACCAACCATCAGAGCTGCCATCCCATTGAGGGCAGGGCTATGGGCATGAAGGATATCGGGCTGTTCAATTTGAGCAACTTGCTTGAGTCTTTAGCAAAGGAAAAAATAGTGACCAATTGCCCAATCACCGGCAGTTTGGCGAGAAAACTAGCACTTGGTGGCGTACGGTAAAATTCTAAATCTTCAATTTTCTCTTTTAAATAGCCATTGCCAACACCTTGTTTAGCGCTGGTAATATGACAGGTTGTTAGACCGAGTTGTTGCTGATGCTGCAAAATAGCGCGGCTTCTGAATGTGTAACCGCTGTGCAATGGGATTGAATGATCAAAAATATGTAAAATTTTCATTGATGGTGAATTACCTCTTGGTTTGAAGTCAGTAACCGAGGTAATTTTTCCAATGCACCGCTCCAGCTATAGCGGTCAACAATCCATTGGCGATTATGCGTACATTCTGGCTGTTCAGTGGCAAGATGTTCAATAATCAGCTCCGCCATATGAGCAGGATCGTCGGTCACTAATTTTAGCTGGTTACGATCAAGAGATATCCCTTCGAACCCCATCGTGGTCATAATAACAGGCTTAGCCATGGCCATGGCTTCCAGTACTTTGTTTTGAATCCCTCGTGCTATTTGCATCGGTGCCACAACCACTGCGGCACTTGCGACAAACGGTCTGACATCAGCAACCCGGCCAGTGACATGGACTCCTGGTAGTTTCGCCAATTTTTTCACCTTATCAGTTGGACTGCCGCCAACAATATAGAAATGGGCGTTTG
Source organism: Gammaproteobacteria bacterium (assembly GCA_013214885.1). GTDB lineage: Bacteria > Pseudomonadota > Gammaproteobacteria > Enterobacterales > Psychrobiaceae > Psychrobium. The sequence goes on along the minus strand of JABSRS010000046.1, from coordinate 13,632 downwards.
GTTGTTGCTCGAGTACTCTAGGCCAGACTTGTTCGCAAAACCATACCATAGCATCGACATTAGCCCAGTAATCCATGACCCCAGTGAAACAAATAGCGGGTTGCTTAACGATCGGATCCTCGCTGTAATCAAATTGCGCCAAGGGGGAAAAATACTTAGTGTCGACTCCATTTCTCAAGGTATGAATTTTATAGGCTAACTTACTTGGTGACATTTTTTTAAACAGTGCAGTTTCTTGTGGGGTTACTAGGGTTAGGGCAGTAAAGTTGACCAAACTTTGTTGCTCTAATTGGGCGAGTAAACGTTGTTCGCGGGTGTAAATCCATTGGCTATACCAAGGTTTTTTCATCGCATATTGGCGCCACTTATCGGAATCAATATCGGCCATGTCCAAGACCCTTATTTTGTCTTGATAACGGGGGTGTTCAATAAATTGACTCATTGCTGATGAATAAATAAAAAGATTCTCAATCTCGAAGGTGTCAATGGTCTGATCAACCCAAGCTTGAAATGATGATGAGCTAAGATGTTGCTGTGAAACTGAGGTCCCTGATAATAGGGCTTTGACGCCACTGCTTAGTTGTCTTCGGTCACAAATATCAAGCACATAGTGACTAACACAATATTGTTCCAACTCGCTAACGTATTGTTGATCAAAAGGATCATCAATAAAAAACCCGAGATGGACGTCATAGCGACGCGCTAAAAACTTCAATAAGTTAAAGGTCGCAATCTTATCCCCTTTATTGGGTGGGAATGGGATGCGATGGCATAGAAACAATAACGGCTGTTTTTTCATTACTAGGTGACCTAAATATTGGAATTCAGCTTAACCTACTTAATGAGAAGAGCATATAGAGGCTGAGTTTCCGTACTCGAAAAAAAATAACCAACAAAATTAATTGGTACTTAAAAAGCATAGTCATCATTTTATTTTTTAGCAACTTCACGGCTATATATTTGCGTAAAATTTAGTTAGAATAGACGGCTTTTTATGTTTCAACTGATGGTGTAATATTTAATGTTCGAAGTTAATCCTGTTAAATTTAAAATTGATGACTTACGCCAGCGCTCTGACGTGCTTAGGGGGTATCTTTGACTATGAACAAAATAGTGAAAGGTTGGTTGAAGTTACTAAAGAATTAGAAGATTCAGCGGTTTGGAATGAACCTGAGCGAGCGCAAGCCTTAGGTAGGGAACGAGCTGACTTAGAGGCTATCGTTAATACCATCGATAACATGGAATCTGGACTGGAAGATGTTGAAGGGTTAGTTGAACTGGCTGTTGAAGCCGAAGATCAAGAAACCTTTGATGAAGCCAAGAGTGAACTCGCCGATTTAGAGCAACAGCTCGAAAAGCTGGAGTTCCGCCGGATGTTTAGTGGTAGTAACGACGCCAATAATTGTTACATGGATATTCAATCTGGCTCGGGTGGTACCGAAGCGCAAGATTGGGCCAATATGGTATTAAGAATGTACCTGCGTTGGGGTGAAGCTAAAGGCTTTAAGGTTGAATTGTTGGAAGTCTCTGCTGGCGAAGTTGCTGGGATTAAAGGCGCAACCATTAAGTTTAGTGGTGAATATGCTCATGGTTGGTTACGAACTGAAAGTGGTGTTCACCGTTTAGTACGTAAATCACCATTTGATTCGGGTTCGCGCCGACATACCTCATTTTGTTCGGCGTTTGTATATCCTGAGATTGATGACAATATCGAAATTGATATTAATCCAGCAGATTTAAGAATCGATACCTACCGTGCTTCTGGCGCGGGTGGTCAGCACGTTAATAAGACTGACTCGGCAATTCGAATCACCCACGTTCCGACCAATACCGTGGTGCAGTGTCAAAGCGATCGCTCGCAACATAAAAACCGCGCGTCGGCAATGAAACAGCTTAAAGGTAAGTTATATGAGCTGGAAGTTGCCAAGCAAAATGAAGATAAGCAAGAGCTTGAAGATGGCAAGGCCGATATCGGATGGGGCAGCCAAATTCGCTCTTACGTTCTTGATGCATCAAGAATTAAAGATTTACGTACTGGGGTCGAAAGCTCCAATACGGGGGCCGTATTAGACGGTGATTTAGACAAATTTATCGAAGCTAGCTTAAAAAGCGGCTTGTAAACCATAATTTAATATTGGAATTATCATGAGCGAACAAAACAGCCCTGAAAATGAAGAAGTAGTAGTAGACGTTAATGAACTCGTGGCACAGCGCCGCGCAAAATTAGACGCGATGCGCGAAAAAGGCCAAGCCTTCCCGAATGATTTCCGTCGTAAAGATATTTCTGACGATCTGCACCTAGCTCACGGCGATAAAAGTAAAGAAGAACTGGAAGAGCTCCAGGTAGAAGTGGCTATTGCTGGTCGCATGATGACTCGTCGTATTATGGGTAAAGCGGCATTCGCGACCATCCAAGATATGGGTACCCGAATTCAGATATACGTTGCGCGTGATTTATTAGCTGAAGGTTTTTATAACACTGAATTTAAAAAGTGGGATTTGGGCGATATTATTGCAGCGACTGGTGTTTTATTCAAAACCAAAACTGGTGAATTATCGGTTCGTTGTAGCGAAGTGCGCTTGCTAACTAAAGCATTGCGTCCGTTGCCTGACAAATTCCACGGTTTATCAGATCAAGAAACTTGTTACCGTCAGCGCTACTTAGATCTTATCGCGAACGAGAAATCGCGTGAAGTATTTAAAATCCGTTCTAAAGTAGTTGCCTTTATTCGTAACTACTTAACGCAAAAGAACTTCATGGAAGTTGAAACGCCAATGATGCAGGTGATCCCTGGTGGCGCAACAGCTCGTCCATTTAAGACTTACCACAACGCGTTAGACATGGATATGTACCTACGTATTGCGCCAGAGCTTAACCTGAAGCGTCTAGTGGTTGGTGGTTTTGAAAATGTGTTCGAAATTAACCGTAGCTTCCGTAACGAAGGTCTTTCAACCCGCCATAATCCAGAGTTCACAATGCTTGAATTCTACTGGGGCTATGCTGATTTCAACATGTTAATGGATTTAACCGAAGACATGCTACGCGAACTAGCGTTGAGTGTTAAAGGTACTACTGCCATTAACTATCAAGGCAATGCTTTTGATTTTGGTCAGCCGTTCGATCGTTTAACCGTGGTTGAAGCGATCTTAAAATACACGCCAGGCACTACCGTTGAGCAAGTTAACGATAAAGAGCAGGCAACTGCAATCGCTAAAGGCTTAGGTATTGATGTTAAAGATAGCTGGGGCTTAGGTAAGATTCAAATCGAAATATTCGAAGAAACTGGTGAGCATCAATTAATGCAGCCAACCTTCATCACTGAATACCCTGCTGAAGTTTCACCGCTAGCGCGTCGTAATGATAACAACCCTTTCATTACCGATCGTTTCGAGTTCTTCGTTGGTGGTCGTGAAATTGCTAACGGTTTCTCTGAGCTAAATGATTCTGAAGATCAAGATCAACGTTTCTTAGAGCAAGTTGCTCAGAAAGACTCGGGTGATGACGAAGCGATGTTCTATGATGGTGACTACATTACTGCCTTAGAATACGGCCTACCACCTACAGCTGGTGAAGGTATTGGGATTGACCGTTTAGTGATGCTTTACACTGACTCGCCATCAATTCGTGACGTATTGTTATTCCCTCACATGCGTCCTGTTGCTGAGTAATTGTATTGGTGATGTTTTAGTTAAGTGTGCGAGAAATAAGATTGTGCGAATTTTATGATGTGCATTATTGAATTCGCATCATTGAACATAGATGTAGGCACACCAGTTACTTTCTTTGCGTCGCCAAAGAAAGTAAAAGAAAAGCGACCTGTAATTTAGTTGCTCATATTCAATAGAATAACCGTTTTAACGGAACCGCTTTTCATGCGCATCCCTGCGCGAAAAGCTAAAAAATCGTCCCTGATTTTTTCTCCTAACGATTATCCTATTGAATGCAACTAACAGCGGGGATGCTATTACAGAGCCTCCATGGATGGATTCACGGCGCCAGGCTGTTCAAGTGGCAACGCTTTCGTACGACATCGGGAAATGTATTATTAGTCAGCACAAAAAAACCCTCGCAATGTTAATTGCGAGGGTTTTTTATTTATTCCAAGGAAGCGGCTGTTATTCGCCCCACACGCCTTTTTCTATTTTGCCATCTAACTCGGGAAAGTTTTTAGCGATAAAGGTTGGCTTGAGCCCCGCTTTGCGTTGCTGCTGGTAATCTTTAATGACTTTAATCGCGAGATTGGATAACAGAATTAATGCCACTAGGTTAACGAGTGCCATTAGACCCATTGAAGCATCTGCCAAGTCCCATACAATCCCAATCTTGGCGACCGCGCCAAACATCACCATTGCCACCACACATAATCTAAATGGTGGTAGCACCCGCTTGTTGTTATTGGATAAAAATAACATATTGGTTTCAGCATACGAATAGTTAGCAATGATTGAGGTAAAGCAGAACAGTAAGATGGAACCAGCGATAAATGCGCCGCCCCAAGCACCAACATGCGTTTCAAGTGCCATGATGGTTAAGCTGATGCCATCACCTGAATCGACGTTATCCCCAGCTAGAAGGATAATCGCAGCAGTAGCGGTGCAGATAACAATCGTATCAACAAACACCCCGAACATCTGGATAAACCCCTGTGACGCTGGGTGATTAGGGTTAGGAGTGGCACTAGCTGCAACGTTAGCCGCACTACCCATACCCGCTTCGTTTGAGAATAAACCACGGGCAATACCAGCTTTCATCGCTTGCGCTATTGCGTAAGCGACGCCACCACTGGCGGCTTCTTGCCAACCAAAAGCGCTGTTGATGATTAGCATAAAGACATCAGGTAGCTTTTCGAGATTAATGGCCACGACATATATCGCAATAATGATATAAGCGAATGCCATGACAGGTACGATAATTTCAGATACCTTGGCCACTTTTTTTAGGCCGCCCATGATAACCAGGCCGCTACATATAGAGATGACTGCTCCAACGATCGTTGGGTCGAAATCAAATACTGCGGTCATAGCGCCAGTGATGGTATTAGCTTGCACGGCATTAAACACTAAGCCAAAGGCAATGATTAGGAAAACGGCGAATAAAATCCCCATCCATTTCTGACCTAGCCCTTTGGTCATGTAATACGATGGACCACCACGGAACTGGCCGTCTTGATCGCGCACTTTAAATACCTGAGCCAAGGTTGATTCAACCATTGAGGTCGCCATCCCCAAAAAGGCGATTAACCACATCCAAAAGATTGCCCCTGGACCACCGGTGGTAAGTGCTACCGCGACACCGGCCATGTTGCCCGCACCGACTCGTGCTGCCATGCTGGTACAAAATACTTGAAATGAAGATATGCCATCGTCACTGCATTGACGGCTCGTTTTCATCAGTTGAACTGCGTGACCCAAATTAGTTATTTGGATAAAGCCTAAGCGCAGGGTAAAAAATATGCCAGCACCAACGAGTCCGTAGATTAGTACGGTTTGCCAAAGGAGCGTATTGATAAAGCTAACGACTGTTTCTAACATGAGGAGTAATTCACCGTAATATTATTAAAAATTTTGCGGAATTTACCATATTTAGTGAGAAATCGATATGATTTTTTTAATCACTTTGCGAGCTGACAATGCAGTGACAGCAACGTTTTGGTTGTTTTTTGTACTCGACTTGTTGGTGGGGAATCTATCGATATTTTATTGATGAATGCAAAACTGGTTACGTCCCAATCGTTTGGCTTTATACATTGCTTCATCGGATTTTAATTTTAAAATATCATAATCATAGCCGTGCGTCGGATAAATGGCGACACCGACACTAATGGTAACCATTAAAGAGAGATCCAGAATATCAAACGGCACTTGAAATAGTTCGATAATTCGTCGTGATATTTCATTGATGTCATCATCCTCCTCTAAGATAAATAACATCGTAAATTCGTCACCGCCAATCCGAGCCACCGAATCCATGCTGCGACATTGCTGTTCTAATCGTCTCGCAACGTGGCATAACAATTCATCCCCCGCCGCATGGCCCCAGCTATCGTTTACTTGTTTAAATTTATCGAGGTCAATAAACATTAACGCAACTTTGGAGCTCTCGCGGGCAGCATGGGCAATAGATTGCTTTAATCTGTCTTCAAACAACGTGCGATTAGGAAGTTTGGTTAAGCAGTCATAGTAGGCTTGATTGGCTAATTGTTGATTAAGCATTTCTAATTCGCAGGTTCTATTTTTCACTAAAGCTTCGAGTTCTTGGTCTCTCTGGTCAATTTTACGTAGCATATCGTTAAAGACATATAATAGTTGACCGATTTCACCGCCAACCTCTTGGGGTGCACGCAGGCTATAATCACCAGACTTAGCCACTTGATTGGCGACATCGGCTAAATTAACGATCGGTGTTGCGAATCGCCGCTGGACCCAAGTTGATAATAAAATAGAGAATAAAAAAGCAATAATGATCACCGCAATCACCACCATTAAGTAGAGCTTAATTTGTTGATTAAAATGATTGTTATTGGCCACTACGCTTAGTATTCCAATTTGTTTACTATCTATTATCAAAGGCACTTGCACTTGAAATAAATCTTGTTTTACTAATGAAGATGCAGACATGTCAATGTTTCTACCAAACTTTGCAATTACATTTCCTTGTTCATCAGTGACTTGAGCGTACTCAATCGCTGATTGAGCCCTCAGTGCTTCTAGTAATTCTTTGGCGGCAAAGTTGTCACGAAAAATAATCGCCGCAGTGATATTGCTAGCAATAACATCACTAACAATGGTTACTTCTCTTCGGGTGTTCTCTTGAGTCGACATAAAATGATTTAAACTCAAACCACCAATCGTAATTATGATCGAAAATAAACTGACCAATACGATAAGACTAACAATTTTTTGATCGATAGTGAGGCGAGAAAAAATCTTAGTGACCATCATGATCCTCTCTAATATCTGTTGGTCTGGCTAGCCTTAACAAATTAGAACTGATGTTTGTATTCGCTATTTCCAGCCGTTGGCTATTAACCTCAAATCGCAGCTTATTGTCAGTATGATAAAAGTTTATATGCCCAGTATTTTGAATAAAACCAGTTTTCTCACCGATAAAGTTTAACTCGACGATGGTCGTTACAAATCTATCGGTGGTGCAAAAATTTAAATGATTGTTAGGGATCGATTCCCATAGGGTATAACGAATAAAGTTGGAAATAAAAGCCGATTTTAGTTGATAGTTACGGTCTATCGTTGTGGTAACAAACAGGGGCCAATTAAAGATCAATAGCATACTTATTACCATAATAATTAGTAACGCAGGGAGCTTAATAAAAGTTTGATTATCAGTTTTCAATGTGCACCTAAACTATTAGCATTCACAAAATAGTTTAGCAAAGTTTTCAAATATAAATTGTTACTGGCGACTAGTTGCTGATTTTATAGCCAAGATTACTTCGTTTTATTGGGTCTTAAACTATGATTAGGAAAACTAACAGAGGGGACTAATTGTGCGATTGCTGCAAATTACATTACAGCGAGACAGTTATTTATTATTAGATGATATTCTATCCGAGATTGAGCCGGAGCGGTTACTTCCTGCGATTGAAACAGAAAACTGTGTTTTATTACAAGTGGTTGTCCGTTCATCTGGGGCTGAGCCATTAATGGACAAAATTGAAAAACGGCTTAATCGCGTTGATAATTTTACCATGATGCTGCTGCCACTTTATGCGACTTTACCGCGGCTGCCAGATGAAGAAAAAAAGGACCAACTAGATAAGAAAAGTGAAACTGTTAAAGCGCCAAAAATATTTAATCGAGTATCGCGGGAGGAGTTATACGCCAGCATTAACTCGGGCATTAATAATCTCCAGTATTACATAACCATGGTTATTATTGCTTGTGTTGTTGCTGCGATAGGCTTAATTCGTGATGATATTGCAATCATTATTGCTGCGATGGTTATCGCACCATTATTAGGGCCCAATATGGCACTGGCTCTAGCGACGACATTAGCAGATAAAGAGTTGGCCAAAGATGCATCAAAAATGGGAGCAATCGGGGTCTTTTTGGCACTGATAATCTCATATTGTATTGGTTATTTTACTCGTATTGATCCCACCGTCCCCGCAATAGCTGCGCGTACTAGCTTAGGATTGTCCGATTTAGTCTTAGCTTTGTCCTCTGGCGTTGCTGGGGCATTGGCGCTTACTGCTGGAGCATCTGCAACATTGATTGGCGTGATGGTTGCGGTGGCATTAATGCCGCCGCTGGTCGCTACTGGAATGTTGTGGGGTGCGGGTTTTTATCAATTAGCCTTTAATGCGCTGCTGTTAACTGCGGCTAATGTCATCTGCGTTAATTTAGCGGGTGTTGCTACTTTTATGTGGCAGGGAGTAAGGCCGCTATCTTGGTGGGACAAAAGTAAAGCGAAGAAAGCGAGTCGTAATGCGGCTGTTATTTGGGCAACGCTAGTGGTTGTTTTAATTGCGGTGGTGAAATTACGATTTGTCCCAACGTAATGCTGATTTAAATTAGCCTAATCTAAAGTGCGGTGATTTGTTAACTTCTTATTTGACTCAATTGTTGATATATTATTATTTCATCAAAAAACATGGAATGTTTTAATGTCAGACGGATCTAAACATGGCTGGTACGTAGTTTATTTACCAACGCTAATTTCACTCCCTTTATTTATATTTGTCGCGATGATTCATGAATATCATATTGCGCAAAACGCTCGAGCAAACTCAATTAAAGAGTTGAATTATAGGCGAAATATTTAAGTGAGGCACTTCACTATGTTAATGCCAATGTTGCAACCTTAAAGGCAGCTGATTATGATTGGGTTATTGACAATCTAGCGGGTAATAGCCATTCCCATGTCTCTATTTTTTCGCCTGATGGCACGTTACTCGGTGACAATTTAGCATCAGGACATTCAATTAGCGCGACTCCTAACGAAAAAAATCAGCCTGAAATATTGCAAGCAATTGAAAATAAACACGGTCAATCATTGCGCTTTAATCCGGTAACGTCGCAATGGATGCGTTATGTTGCGATTGATCAAAAAAGTTTTATCTTAAGGGTTGGTTTAAATAATAAACTTGAACAGCAAGAAATAGTCATTCAACGTTTAAATTATTTACCGACCTTTATCGCCTTATTTTTTGTGACCAGTATCGGTGTTTTTTTCTTTGTTACCTCGTTAAATAATCGCTTAAAAATACGTTACCAAAAATTAAAACCGCGGGTTCAAGCGAAGACTTCAGAGCTGTTATTACTACAGGAGTTTGGTAAATTTCCCCAAATTCTGTTATATCACGACGCTGGACGAATATCGGTGATCCGCTCGTCACGTAACTTAGCTGAAATTAAAATATTATGGGGTGTTGAAGAGTGGTTCGAATTTGGCCATTATCCACTCGATGCTTGCTGGGATCTACGCAAAGGATACGTTCACCCCCAAGGGCCCTATGATAAACTGATCCGTTGTAATCATGATGTTAATGAACAATACAATACAATTTGTATTCCGCTGGTTGCCCAAGGCGAAACACTGGGGATAATGCACATCAGAAGGGATAATATTTGTGATGAGTTTGACGACAACGATCGCCAAATGGCGACATCTTTAGCTGAACCTGTGTCGTTGGCCATTGCCAATTTACAATTACGAGATAACTTGCGTAATCAAGCGAAAGAGAATGGCAGGGACCGGGTTGAATTATCAGATCAGTGTATTGTTCACGCTGTGGTGAGTAACAATTGTTAATGTACAACAAATAAAATTATTGGATTTTTATGAGCTATTTGTTGTTTTCCAGTGATAAAAAGATTAACTTTGGGATAATAATAAAATACATCGAAGTACATGGAATGTACTTTTTAGAGTTAGTTACGGTAAAGGTAACAAATTAGAGTTAGTTACGGTAAAGGTAACAAAAGTCTTTAATGTAAGGGATTGCGAATTGACGTTCACTCTTGTTGTCGCAAAGTAATCAATCAAAGGATTGAAAGATGAAAACATTTTTTAGAGATATGCCCTTAAAAGCTAAGTTGTTGAGTTACGCGGGAGTGATGTTAAGTTTAATCATCATGAGTTTCGGGTACGCCACCTACTCACTAAATAGTATTGGTAATGAATTAAGCACCATTGTCGAAGAAGACATTCCACTTAGTAAGAAAATATCGCTAATAACGATTACTCAGCTTGAACAAGCGGTATCTTTTGAGCGCGCACTGCACTATGGCCCAAAGCTTAAGAATGAACCAGCTGCATTAGCTCATTTTGACAAAACGCTCAGACACTTTGAGCATGGTACTGAGGTGATTGAGCAAACGATAGTTCAAGCTGTCGTGTTAGCTGACCATGCGCAATCAAGTCAAGACTTGGCCTTAATTGCAAAATTCAACGAAGTTAAACTCTCACTTCATCAAATTAAACAATCACACGATCTTTACGTTGAACACGCTAATGAAATCTTTGTACTGCTAGCGCAAGGAGAAGTGCACGCTGCTGATTTATTAGTCGAAAAAGTTGAAATAGAAGAAGAAGCTTTAGATAAAAAAGCGGAAGCATTACTCGAAAATATTCAGCTATTTACCGAAGCAAGTGCAACGTTGGCTAAAGAGCATGAAGAAGACGCTATTGTAACGTTATTAATTATTGGAGTGGTGAGTGTCATTATTGGGGTGATGTTTAGTCAAATGTTAAGTAAATACATTGTATCTGGGATTAATACCGCCATTGTGACGGCGTCTGGTGACTTGACTAAAGAGATTGTTGTTACCTCGAAAGATGAAATTGGTCAGCTACTTGTAGCGATGAACGGGATGAAAAATAAATTAACTGGCATGATTACGGATATTTCGGGAGTCACGGGACAGCTATCAACAGCCTCTG
>JABSRS010000046.1:0-2719 GCA_013214885.1 Gammaproteobacteria bacterium | reverse complement strand
TTGTCACCGCTGTTTTGACAATGTTTTCAATTGGGGACACTCAAACTAGCGAAATTATTACTCAGCAACGCTGTGAAACCGAGTTAGTTGCTACTGCGATGAATCAAATGACATCAACAGTACATGATGTTGCCGATACTATTAATCAAACAGCAACCCATGCATTAGAGGCAACCAAACAAACTATTGAAGGTAGTAAGGTTGTTGACACGGCGGTGCGTGAAATCAATAAATTGGCCGAACAAATCGCTGAGGCAGCTGTGACCATTAATGAACTTGAGCTACACAGCGATAATATCAACTCAGTGATGGATGTGATTAAAGGGATTGCTGAACAAACTAATTTATTAGCATTAAATGCGGCGATTGAAGCCGCGCGTGCAGGTGAACAAGGACGTGGTTTTGCCGTAGTAGCAGATGAAGTTAGAACGCTTGCCGTGCGTACCCAAGAATCGACTAAAGAGATTAATCAGATGATTGATAAGCTCCAAGCTGGCACTCGTGCGGCAGTATTAATTATGGAGCAAAGTCGCAATCAGACCGAAACAGCAGTCGAATGTGCCAAAAAATCAGGTGAGGCATTTGATGATATCTCAGCATCGGTTAATAATATTAGTGCGATGTGTGAACAAATTGCTGGGGCTGCAGAAGAGCAGGGTGCGGTAAGTGAAGAAATTAATCGTAATATTGTTCAAATTAATGATATGTCTTCACAAACTGCCATCGGAGCCGAGCAAACATCCGTAGCCAGTCGTGATTTAGCGACAATGGCAGCGCAATTAAAAGGTTTAGTCAGTAACTTCGCTGTTTGATTGGGTTTTTCTGAGATAAAAAATAGGCTGCATAGCCTATTTTTTTTGGCTTAAATATTTAATTAGTATTAACTAACTTTTTCTGTTCTCATTGCTTTGAGCATCACATTTAAAATCACTTCAATTTGCTCACTACTCATCAAGTCTAATTCGAAAAGTATCGCGCCGATTAGTAAATTATTTTTTCCTAACACATCGCGATCTACTTGAATGTTAAGTGCTTCTTTAAGTTGGTTTGTCGTAATCAAGCCATGATCGATAGCGGTTTGACCAAATCGAGGACAAAACTTTTGTGATATATCTTTAGGTATATTATGTGCCATGTTGTTCTTTATTATTGGTTTAACGATGCGCAACCATCCTAGCTAACTTAATTGTCTGTTTATTAATCGCACCTAGAGGTTTTCATTTGACAGTATAAAGGGAGAGTCCCAAATTAACATTTGATTTACAACAAAAAACCGTCCTATTCTTGCAATGATAGCTCCTGCACCTAAAGTGATGATTGCTGCCCCGATGCGGTGCAAATAAACATTCACCCACAACCAAGATCATTGTAACTAATTAAAAAACAACTAATTATTTAATCGCTCACATTGGCTCAGCTGTTGCAACTTATTCAAATAAGTATTTGGGATGAGGATTTGACGTGCTAGCAACAAAATTGAAAAATAACGAACAACCAATAAAAACTACCTGCCCATATTGTGGAGTTGGTTGTGGTATTGAGGTTTCTGGTGGCCAAGATAATTATAATGTTCGTGGTGATCCGCGTCATCCCGCTAACTTTGGCAAGCTGTGTATCAAAGGTAAAAATATTGCACAAACGCTCAGCAATGATAATCGTCTTGAGCTGCCAACCATTAATGGTCAGCCACAAGCCTGGACTCGCACCTTAGATTATATTGCGAGTAAATTAAATAAAACCATTGAGCAGCACGGTAAAGATGCGGTGGCCTTTTATGTGTCGGGGCAGCTATTAACCGAAGATTATTATGTCGCTAACAAGCTAATGAAGGGGTTTATTGGTTCGGGAAATATCGATACCAACTCGAGACTCTGTATGTCATCAGCCGTGGTAGCACATAAGCGCGCATTTGGCGAAGATATTGTGGCGCCCAGCTACAGTGATATCACCAAGGCTGATTTAATTGTGATCACCGGCTCAAATTTAGCGTGGTGCCATCCGATCATTTATCAGCGGATCCGAGAAGAAAAACAGCGTCGCCCGCAATTGAAAGTGGTGGTCATTGATCCCCGAGTAACAGCCTCGACCGAATTAGCTGACTTGCACTTGCCGATCAAAGCGGGTGGCGATTTAATTTTATTTAATGGCCTGCTCAATTACCTTGCTCAACAAAAATTAGTCGATCTAATGGTTGATGGCATCAGCGCTGCAGTGGCTAGTGCCAATCAAGATAGTAAAAAATTAGCCGAAATTGGCTTATCAAGTGAACTGATAACACAATTTTATCAACTGTTTGCTACGAGCGATAAGGTGGTCACGCTGTTTTCGCAAGGAATTAATCAATCGCAACAAGGTGCCGATCAGGGTAGTGCGATCATTAATTGCCATTTAGCCAGCGGAAAAATTGGCCGGGTCGGATGCGGTCCATTTTCAATTACGGGTCAGCCTAATGCTATGGGCGGACGGGAAGTTGGGGCGCTGGCAAACACCCTCGCCAGTCATATTGAGTTTGATGATCTAGCAATGCATCAACCCTTGGCTGATTTTTGGCAAACCACTAATCTTGCCACCGAGCCAGGACTAAAAGCGGTCGAGCTATTTGATGCAATCAACGAGGGCAAGATTAAGGCCATCTGGATTATCGCGACCAACCCTTTAGTTAGCATGCCTGATAATCAAAAAATAAAACAAACATTACAAAAGTGCCCACTGGTGATTG
>JABSRS010000468.1 GCA_013214885.1 Gammaproteobacteria bacterium | reverse complement strand
TAATGGCGCATTCTTTGTGAATCCTCTGGAACAAGTCAGATAAACTTACGCACTCAGCGGCAGATCTTTGTAGCTTTAAACCGCATGCATGTCTAATTATCCATTGGTGCATCAGTGTTTACTGACGCCGTCGCTTACGTCTAATGTGACCTAGAACAACATAGCTCAACTTGATTAAATTATAGTTTGCAAATGATAATCATTGTTATTACTATCCGTGAAATTATTAATGATACCAAAATTAATGGTATTAGAGATCTAAGGATAACCATTGAATACTCCAGTTAAATATCTTGCCGCAGTCATTGCCTCAGTGCTCAGTAGTGCAGGCACCGCTGCTCAAATTGAAGCAGAAGAAACCATTAGCGTAGTCGGTCAGCAAAGTCATTATAAGGTCGATCAAGCGCATGGCGCGATGCGAGCAGATATCTCATTGCTTGATACACCACAGTCAGTAGTCATTATCCCGCTAGAAGTGATGGAAGATCAGTTAATCGTTACCCTAGGTGACGCTTTACGTAATGATGCCAGCGTTTCTATTGGTCGAGTGACTACCGATCGTGAGCGCTTTAGTCTCCGTGGTTTTAGTCTTCAAGAGAGTACTAATATTCTAAAAAATGGTCATCAGCATTTCTCAAAATACCGTCTGCCAATGGCGTTAATTGACAATGTTGAAATATTAAAAGGACCATCAGGGTTGTTATATGGCCAGTCGACGCCCGGTGGCTTAGTTAATTTAATCACCAAAAAACCAAGCTATCAGCCATTACTAAACCTGTCATTTAAAGGCGACCAGTATGGCTCTGTGCGTGGCATGGTTGATGCGGGCGGTAGTCTAACAGCCGATCAATCTGTGCGTTATCGCGCGATTATCGAAAAAGAACAGAATAAAAGTTGGCGTCGCTATCAAAATGGTGAAAGGCAGCAAAGTGATTTTCTGGTTGGTTCCTTAATGCTAGATTTTGATTTGAGCGATCAATTAACCCTGTCAGTTCATTATGATCATAGTGATGAAGTCGCTGGGCAAGATAGTGCGGGTCTTATCGATGATAAGGGCCAGGTAGTTGGTTCGCGCGATGTTATCTGGGATATGCCATGGACTAAAATCGATGCCCAAAGTCAAAACTATGGGGTTGAGTTGGTGTATCAAATCAATGATTACTGGCAATTGAGCACTGGTTTCAATCAACAAGATAATGATCGTGAACGTTGGGAGTCGAAGCCGCAGACCGATGATTATGATAGCGAAACAACCAGCTATGGTCAAAAGCCCTATAATAAGCTTGAAACTTGGGATCAGGCAGCGTCATATTTTGATTTAACGGGTACATTTACCCTCGCTAATATCGAGCACAATATCTTGGTGGGTGGTAATTACCTTGATCATAAATATCAGGCGCAAAAGGTTAAGGGCAAGATCAATGATGGCAACTTAATGGCGGCACTGATTGTGCCGCAGCCAGTATTGAGCTATCAGGATGCTAAATCAAAAGGTCAATCATATGACTATTACGGAATTTATGCCCAAGACTTGATGACTATTAATGAGCAATGGCAGATGTTGGTTGGTATTCGTTACGATAAACAGCATAAAGAAGCTAGTAATAACAGTTCGGTACTACCGCGATTTGGGGTTATTTACCACCCAATCGATAATGCTTCATTGTATGTGAATTACAGTAAAAGTTTCGAACCACAAGGCATGGTCGACAATGATGAAGATGTAAACTTTGGCATGGATCTTAAGCCAATTGACGGCGAAATGTTTGAACTTGGCGGTAAGTTGGAGTTAATGGCCGGTGATTTACGGGTAAACGGTGCCATTTTTGATATCACCAGAAGTAATATCTTAGTTAATCAAGGCACCAAAGATTTACCACAAACAGTTCAAGGCGGTGAGCAACGCCATCGTGGGATTGAATTAGGTGGTATTGGTCAATTAACAGAGCAATTGTCATTAATTACCTCGGTAATGTATTTGGACGCGGCATACACTGCACATGATAAATACCAGGGTAACCGTCCAGCAGATGTCCCAGAGTGGACAGGCTCGATTTGGGCCAAGTATGCCCTTAATGATCGCACGGCCCTTAATCTTGGTGCTTTTTATGAGGGCAGTCGGTTAGGGGATGACAAAAATGAATTCACTAAACCAGGCTATACTCGTGTTGATGCAGGCATTAGTTACTTATTGCCTGTTGCTGGTAATGATGTAAACCTGCGCCTTAAAGTTGAAAACCTGTTCGATAAAGATTATTTGGCTGGTGGTGAAAATGGTGAAGTTAATATTGGCAAACCAAGAACGATTAAGTTTGCCATTAGCTATAACTTCTAACTCGCCATATGTCCTAGCAAGCCAAGCATAAATCCTAAAATGGCTCCCATCGCTGGGAGCCAGTGTTTTTCTAGTTTAGCTTGCGGTGCAATATCTTGAAATACCGAATATAAAATTCCACCTGCCGCAAACAACATAATTTCGGAAACCGCCTCGGGTTTATCTGCTAAATATAAGAAACCTGCGATCCCAGACAATGGACCGATAAGAGACATTAGGGTGAACAGCATAATAATTCGGTTACCGCTATATGAAGATGACTCCTT
>JABSRS010000467.1 GCA_013214885.1 Gammaproteobacteria bacterium | reverse complement strand
CAATGCGCTATGTCCTGCGGTGTGTCCAGCAAGATCTAAAATGATCACAGAACCATCACCAAACACATCATAATCACCGGTGAAAGTTTCGCGTTTGAAGTCTTTAAATGCAGCAAATTGTGCTGACGACTTTTCATTAGCAAACATCGATTTTTGCTCTTTATCGCTAACCAGCCAAGTCGCTGACGCAAACGATGACGCTTGGCCTACATGATCAAAGTGGCTATGTGACAGTGACAAATATTCAATATCGCTTGGCGTAACCTTGATATCTTTGAGTTGCTCAACCAAGGTCTTTTTCATGCTAAGACTAAAGACGCCGTTGACCATAGGTTTTGCATTAACAAGTGAGGCGGGTAGACCAGTATCCCACAATAAATCGCCGTTTTTATGGCGTATTAAATAACAAGTATTGCCTAACTTGGCGCTTGTTTTAGCGTAATCGCCGGCGGATGAAAATCCGTCCATGTCTGATACCGCTATGTCACCGCAATCTAGCGTATATAAGCGCAGGTTATCTTCGTGTGCTTGCGCCACATTAAATGCGCTCAGTGCAAAGAGGCAGATGCCAAGAAACTTTTTCATTGTAAATCCTTAATCCAATTAAATTATTTTTCAACGTAGATTAATATATAGACTTTTTGATTATTATGCATACATTTCTGTAAGAAAATACATTTTCACGCTACAGCGTAATACTTACCATAAGTACTTATGGGACAGTCATAAAAATCTGACTGATATTCAATGACTTTAAAGCCAAACTTTTTTATTGAAATAATTTAGCACCAAATGAGCAATCTCGAAATGATGCTAAGTCTTTGATTTGTAAAAATCGAACATTTCAGAGGCCTGTTGTTCTAAGTATTAGAAAAGTATCGCTAACTCAATAAATCACACCTACCGTTAAATCTCGGCGTAAGGCACTTTTGCGCGCAAGCGAGATAGAAATGTAAAGTCCAGTGCCCGAAGTTGGCAGATGATTTACTCTGAGATTACTAGAGCTGAAATACGATCCCAACGCCTAACTACAATATAGCCATTTTTATCATTAACGGCTTTCCCGCACCAAATTGGTGTCGGGTGGATGGTTGGTGTAGTCTGGAGTCATTATTTAGTAAGCTGAGTATATATTGAAAAAAATTGCCATTTTTGTTGATGTTCAAAACATTTATTACACCACACGCCAGACTTATGGCCGACAATTTAATTATCGCAAATTAATGGCGAAGATTAAGGAACAAGGCGAAGTGGTGATTGCTTATGCCTACGCTATCGATCGTGGGGACAGCCAGCAAATGAAATTTCAAGATGCGCTGCGCCATATCGGGTTTGAGATTAAGTTAAAACCTTATATTCAGCGCAGCGATGGTTCGGCCAAAGGCGACTGGGATGTTGGGATTGCGATTGATGTCTTAGAAAGTGCCAGTGAAGTCGATAGTATTATCTTATTATCGGGTGATGGTGATTTTGATTTACTGCTCGACAAGGTCAGTAGTAAATATGGGGTTAAGACCCAAGTTTATGGCGTGCCAGCGTTGACCGCAACGTCGTTAATCCATGCCGCTGATGATTATCATCGGATTGAGCAAGATTTACTGTTGTAAAGTGGCGTTTATTGATCCAGATTCAATGCGCTAACATTTGATCGGCGTAGGATTAATAGCACTATCTTCATTGAGTAAATTGCCGTGTTACGAATCGATGCCATCATTTTTGGTACTATTGCCACCGTTATAATATTTTTGATTAATCAACTGATGTTTATTCTCGTTGCTGCCTATAGCAGTCTCTCAGGAATAGAACATGAATTTTGGGCTCAATACAAAGATCTTATTTGGCAAGTCATGGCGATTTCGACTTTGTGCGTGTCGATGTTGCTAGGCGGCGGGTTAATGCGGTGGATGGTTGATAAGAATTTTGCGCTGCATGGTTTGATTGTTGCCGCAATAACCGGTGGCTTATTTATCTGGAGCTCTGGTGATCGCGGCGAACTTAATATTATGTCGCTGGTGGTCTTTGTGGCTGGCTCAATCAGTGGCGCACTTGGGGCGAAATATTCACCGTGGCCCAAAACCAAGAGAGCCAAGCATAAGACAACTGAAGCTGAATCTACTCATTCTGTCACTACTAACCCGTAACTACAGGGGCAGCGGAAGTTTAATCTGCTTAAATGGCAATAGAGGGGTTAAGTAACGCAACGTGTGAGTAACAGCCTGTTCTCTACTGGCCTTGATCGTTAGGGCCATACGATGATCGTCATTAACCTCAAATAACCAACTTTGCCACTGCTGCGGATTATCATCTCGTTGCGGGGCAAAGCTGAGCTTAATTGCCTCTCTATCGCTTAAATCAAACGCAAAGTGATCCAACGGGATCGCCAAACCATCGCCACACGCCTTGATGTACGACTCTTTTAAGGTCCAGTAATCATAAAAATGCTGGGGCTGAGACTGATATTCAATTTGCTCTAGTGCCGCTATTTCCTGCTTGGCAAAATAACGTGGGGCCAGTTTGTAGGTGTCGCTTTTACGTTTGGTATGCTCGACATCTATGCCCAATGGGTAACTTTTAGTGACCGCGCAGACAATGACATCTTTGGC
>JABSRS010000466.1 GCA_013214885.1 Gammaproteobacteria bacterium | reverse complement strand
TATTTTGAATTCATTGTCTTGTTCAGAGACAAATAATGAGATTGTTTTTCCAACTGGCGTATATCGTAAAGCATTTCTCAATACGTTTTCTAATGCTTGCCCTGCTGCTCTGTGACTAGAGTTTTTAACTATTGCGGTATTTGGAAAATGACTGATAATAGGGTTGTTAGGGAATTCGAATTTAGCATCCTCAATAAGAACATCTAACAAATCAATAAGTTCAATCGATTCTTGTTGCAGTTTAGGCTGTTCGTTCTCAAGCCAAGCTAATGTTAAAGTGTCTTCCACTAACTTTCGGATCTGCTTTGACTCACGATCGATACGTTTAATATTTTCGCTCGGCGTAGGTAAGCTATTTTCTTTCTCTAAGGCTATATCAAGACGAGTAAGCGGTGTTCGTAATTCATGTGACAAGTCAGCGATCAATTGCCGCTGACTTGTTAGTTGCTCACCGATCCGCACTGCCATTTGATCGAAAGTAATAGCAAGCTCTGAAAATTCATCATTGCGTTTACCCATCATTTTTTTTGCACTCACATCAAATTTACCTTTACCGAATTCTCGAGTAGCCATTTTTAGCTGGAGTAATGGCGTCATGATATAACGGTAAAGTAAATAAGATAATAATATCAGTAGGATTGCTGGCACAATGATCTGCAAGGTGATTTTCGTATGTTGCCAGTATGAGCCCGGCCTCATTCTATCAGGCAGATAAACAAGCAGGCTGGTTTTTTTATCGCTAAACGGCATTTGCATCACCGGATTTAGGTCAAAATACAAATGAATTTTCCAGTCGACATTACGGCCTAAATTATAACCTTGATAATATTCAGACTTTAATGTTTCACCAGCTATGTTTTCAATATCAAAAGCCGCAACGACCATCCAAGTATTTTCTTGCTTTTGCTGTATTGCTAGCCAGTTATCTAATGCTTGTTTATCGCCGGATAAATATAATTTTTCAGCCTGTTTACCCCAATAATTTAGTGTTTGTTTATCTATTGAAGAAAGGTAACTCATGCCATCTTCGGTTTTTGACGTTAGTAAGTTAAGTAGATAAAAAACGATCACTAAGCTCAAGGCGATAATTAAGCATAATTTTAAAAATAATTTATTGGTCATACTAAACAATATCCTTTGCCATGGCAGGTTTGTAGTCGTTCACCGTGCCAATTTCCTTCATTGAGTTTTCTGCGCACGCGGCTTAAATGCATATCTAAGCTGCGATCATAAGCGCCAATGTTTTTATTGAGTACTTTTTGATATAAATAGGCTTTACTGAGCACTTCACCTCGGTTCAATAACAATTCCCACAATAATTTAAATTGTATCGGTGTAAATTCTAATACTTTACCTTCTACAAAAACGAGTTGCTTTTTAATATTTACGGTTAAACCGTCAACAGTAAGCTCCTGTTTAGATGATTCAGTAACCTGATGATGACTGCGGCGTAAAATAGCTTCTATACGCAATAAAAGCTCAGCAGTACTAAAAGGTTTGGAAACGTAATCATCGACTCCTTGGCTAAAACCCTGAATTCTTTCTTGCTCTGCGTCTTTAGCAGTAACCATTATTACAGGCGTTTGAGATGACTTTCTTAATACCTTTAGCAATGAGAAACCATCTCGCTCGGGTAACATTACGTCTAATAAAATTAAATGATGTTGCTGTGATGAAGCTTTAAGCAAACCTGTTTCACCATCGAAGCATTGCTCTACTTGATAACCTTTTAAAGTAAGTAATTCTGAGAGTTGTTGATTAAGGATTTTATCATCCTCAATAATCAAAATATTGAAATCAGACATAACACCCTTTTAATTTAAAATAATGGAGCACCAGTATTATTAACGTTGTTCTTTATTAGTAAAAGTATCAATCAGCTAAAAGGGAAACCACCAGGCGTTATTTGGCTTGCTGTATTTTCAGCCTACTTGCATCGTTGCATTTGCTATGACGAGCGCATCATTAGCATCTGTGTTCTGCAAATCGACCCCAATAATGGCTACTACCACAACCATCAATACCAACGGCTTTGCTCCGAAAAAATGTGACTGGATGCGGAATCCTAATTTAGTCGCTTGTTATACAACACCTTCACAAACCTTTTGATATTTTTTATGAAATATCAACGTTAATGCAGGGGTAAAACTGCACACTATAATGCCAGCAAACGCGCTTACAAAAAATGACATTGAGAAAGCAAGTGTGATATGCAGAGCTATAGCTCCCCCTAAAGCTAAAATTAATCTCTTCTCAGCTCTAGTTTTCGCCTTTTGGTAATGAAAATACACTCCATAACCACCACATCCAAAACCAATCAGTGTTGCAAAAAAAAATACTAACAATCATTACTACATTGTATTCCATAGTCACTACCTCCGTGTTGTATAACGCCAACCCAAGCCGCAGCGTGCTGGCGTGGTTTTTGCGCTTTTGTTGTTTTAAAAAATGCGACAGTGTTCGCTGTCCCACTTTTGGTTCTGGTTAGTTAGCTACTTTCGATGCCGAGTAATATTTGAATCTGCAATTTTACTCGCTAGAAATAAACCTGAAGAAACTGTTGAAAAACATGCCAAGGAAACATGCGCAGCAACATCATCTGAGCTGACACTAATAACAAATGCTGTGAGGG
>JABSRS010000465.1 GCA_013214885.1 Gammaproteobacteria bacterium | reverse complement strand
GCGCTGTAACACCGTGAAAGCAGCAAGACCTTGGCCATAAGGAACGCGGAAATCCTTTTCGCCATGGATCACCAGCATTGGCGTTTTCCAATTGTTGACAAAATTGGCCGGATTGAATTTTTCATAGTTATCTTTGGCATCAAGATAGCTGCCGCCAAAGTCACGCTCAGGGAACCACAACTCTTCAGTCAATTTATAAAACATTCTCATGTCAAACAAACCAGCATGGTTGACTAAACACTTGAATTGATCACTCCATTGGCCAGCAATCCAATTAACCATGTAACCGCCGTAAGAGCCACCAAGTGCACAAGCATTATCGGCATCAAGCCAAGGCTGCTGTTTAGTCACTGCTGCTAAGCCTTTTTGCAAGTCTTCTAATGGCTTGCCGCCCCAATCTAAGCTGATCGAATCGGTAAATTCTTGACCGTAACCGGTAGAGCCGTGGAAATCAATCATCACCACACCGTAACCTGCTCCTGCCCATAACTGAGGATTCCAACGAGTAGAAAAGCTATTACCAAATGAGCCCTGAGGACCACCATGAATCAGAAAGGCAATTGGATATTTTTGACCTTTTTTGTAGCCAGCTGGTTTAACCCAGTAGCCATGGACTGTTTCATCATTCCAGCCTTTAAAAGAAAATTGTGAGTATTCACCAAATTCAATCTCAGCTAACTTTTGCTTATTAACGGCAGTCACTGCGGTGATATCAGAACCATCAAGTGGCAACGAATAATAGTCGGTCGGATGTGACAAACCCTTCTTGCCAATAATTAAGTTGTCGTGACTAACCCCAATAATACTTGAACTACCATCGGAGTGAAGCGCCTTAATGTCGCCAAACTGAATGTTTACCACAAAGACCGATACCTGGCCGACATCTTGGGCGGTGACATAAAGATTACGACTATCTGGTGCAAAGGTAATCGAGCGTACAGAGCGATCCCATAGCGGCGCGACTTCTTTAACATTGCCAGTGACCAAGTCTTTTAGCATGATAGCGAAACGATCGGCTTCAGCGATTGGACGGCTCATCGCAGCATATGCCATATAGCGACCATCGACAGAAAACACAGGTTGTGAGTCCCACGCCTGATTATCGCTAGTCAAGTTAACAGCTGCGCCACCTGTAACTGCAACCTGCCATAAATCAAAATTAGTATGGAATGGTTGTTTTTCGTCATCTTTTTTAGCCGAATACACAATATGCTGACTGTCTGGAGTGAAACTAACTTCTTCCATCCCAGAAAATGGTTTGGCGGGAATGTCTGTGGCGAGCCCCTGATTGACATCAACTAAACCAGTTACCCTAATCCCTGCTAACTTGCCAACAAAGATGTGGTTGTAGCTGTGATCTTTCCAAGTATCCCAGTGACGAACAAATAATTGGGTATACTCTTTGCCTTTATTAGGCTGGTCAGCAATCTCTTTAAGGCGCTTGGCGGTACATTCAATGTCTTTACAATCATTAAATGTGGTGAGTGATAGTGCGATAAGACTGTTATCAGGCGATAATTTCAAACCATGGACGTCAATCGCTAAATCAGTGACAGCAATGGCTTCGCCGCCCGATAAATTTAACTTCCAGACCTGGCTAGTTTTATCTCGATTGGCAATAAAGTAGATACTTTTACTGTCGCTAGACCACACGACATCATGCTCAGTGCCAAGATGTGACGTTATTTGCACCGCAACACTATTAGGTTTTGTTAAGTCCTTTAAATATAAGTTGGACTCTTTTAAGTCAGGTGAAACCTGCTTATGCCCATACACTAAAAAATCACCGTTTGGCGATACACTTGCCGAATGAACACTGTCTAATTTTATTAAATCAGTGACTTCGAAAGGTTTTGCCATTAAAGAAGAAGTTGCACCTAAGCACAGTCCTGCAATGCTTATTGCTAGCATTTTCTGCATATCATCAGCCTATTATAGAAAAATTGTCTCTATTGTACTGGCTAATGAGCAAGATACTAGCGTTGACATCATAAATAAACACCTCATTTGATCATAATGAGGTGCTTGGTCAAATAACCGCTAGAATTAAAGTAAGCTATTAATCTTTGTCTGTTTTTTTCAATGCTTCTAATTTTTCTTCTGCTTTTTTTAGTAACTGTTCTTTAGAGTCTGCATAAACTGTTTTGGCCTGATCCATCGCTTGTGCTGTTGTCTCTTTGCCCTGTTGATATAATTGAGCCGACTTTTCTTTTAGTGCCTCGGCTGATTGCTGAGCGGCATCTTGAGCAAGAGTCAATGATTGCTTAGCGTTGTTGGTGGCATCCTGAGTTAAGGTATCAATTTTTTGTTGTTGCTGTGCTTGCGCTTGCTGTTCTGCTTGTTGCTTTTCAGTACTTTGAACATCTGCATCTTGTTGTGTCTGTTTCGCTCCATCATCAAAACAACCCGTCAACGCACTGATTAACACTGCTCCAAATATTAATTTTTTCATCTTTCATTCCTTTAGTAAAATAATCGTCACTAGGTTACGGCAATAAACTGAATAGGAGATTAATTAGAGATTAAAAAAACCGCATCATATAGACGCGGTTTTGGCACTAAAAGCACAGTTTAAGTGTTTTCTAACTTAACGCGCCAAGTGGCTGGCCCTGTTTCATGGGCATTTGCGCCAG
>JABSRS010000464.1 GCA_013214885.1 Gammaproteobacteria bacterium | reverse complement strand
GGCCTAGAAATGACCTGATTGCAGATTAAGGCGCGAAGCCTCCTAAAAATGGTCGGATTCAGGATTAGGCAGCGGGACGTCCTAAAAATGGTCGGATTCAAGATTAAGGCGCGAAAACTCGATTTGCTGTGGATGACATTCAAGTGAAATATTATCCAGCACCCAATCGTACAATGGACGGTGATCTTCAAACTCTAGCGTACACAGTGAATGTGTGATCCCTTCGAGCGCATCCGATATACAGTGGGTAAAGTCATACATTGGGTAGATACACCAAGTATTGCCCGTTTGATGATGTTCGACAAAACGAATGCGATAAATAATTGGATCGCGCATTTTAATATTTGGTGAGCTCATGTCGATTTTGGCACGAAGGCTGTATTGCCCTTCTTTAAATTCGCCACTGCGCATCTGCTTAAACAGCTCAAGGTTATCGCTAACGCTGCGATCACGATCAGGGCTTGGACGACCAGGCTTGGTCAAAGTGCCACGGTATTCACGCATCTCTTCAGCGTTAAGCCCACAAACAAAGGCTTTGCCGTTTTCAATTAATTCAACCGCGTAATTGTACAGTGCTTCGAAGTTATCTGAACTGTAATGAATATCACCGTGCCATTTAAAACCAAGCCAAGAGACATCTGCTTTAATCGAGTTAACGAAGTCGATGTCTTCTTTTAATGGATTGGTGTCATCAAAGCGCAGGTTTGTTTGACCTTGATAATCTTGACCAATACCGAAGTTTAAACAAATTGATTTAGCATGACCGATATGCAAATAGCCGTTTGGCTCAGGTGGGAATCGTGTAATCACGCCAGTGTGCTTACCGCTTGCTAGGTCTTTATCAATAATATTACGAATAAAATTCGTTACTTTCACAGCTTCTTGGCTCATTAGACTCTCTAAATAAAAATACTGACTATAATTGACGTCATGATCTCTTATTTAGCAATAATTCTCAACTGTTAGGCTGAGCATATCGCTAATTTTTTTGACTTGTTTCTTATGATCAATCGAGTGGCCCCTTTGATCTCGACCCCTTTGATCGTTCAGCCACCAGCTGATAACTAAATTGAGGGGATTAAAATTAAAAATAATTGAGCAACTGGCGATAGTATTGATTCGATTGCACCAGTTGTTGGTGATTACCTTGAGCAATAATTTGCCCTTGTGCCATCACGAACACCTGGTCCATTCTTTGTAGCATCAGCGGTTTGTGACTAATAATGATTAAGCTTTGTTGCTGTTGCTGTACATGAGTAAATAACTTAGTCATCATTAACTGCTCACTACGGCGATCTAAACCCTTGGTTGGCTCATCCAGAATTAATACCTTGGCTGGACGCAACAATAGTTGCGCCAATTGTAATCGCTGCATTTGCCCCCCTGATAAACCCGTGCCAGTTTCGCCAAGCCAGGTATCAAAACCTTGAGGTAGAGAATCGATAAATGCTAATAAGCCGGTACTATCACAGGCATCGCGCATTTGCTGTTCGCTGGCTTGCGGATTGGCCAGCCGTAAATTATCGCCAATGGTGGCATCAAATAAATGTCCTTGCTGACTCATTAAGCCAATGTGATTACGTAATGACTCACGTTCAATTAAATTTAAATCAACGCCGGCAATGGTGATGCCGCTGGTTGGCCAAAACCCCATTAGCAGGTTAACTAAGGTTGATTTTCCCGCGCCACTAGCTCCAATAATTGCGATTTTTTGACCAGGTACTATGGTTAAATTAATCTGCGATAAGCTTGGCTGCACTTGATTGGGATAATTAAAGCTGACCTGATTAAACACAATATCACCCGCGACTAATTCCGTGGTTGCTATTGTCGATGGTCGCTCGCGATCGATCAATTCAAATAAGCGCGTGGCACTGGCTAAGGTGTGAGGTAATATTTGTAATGCTAACGGCAGGGCCATCACCGTTTCGAAACTCACCAAGATCAACAGGGTCACCGCGACCACAACTTTCGGATCTATCGTACCCTGCACAACGGCTGGCGCCAGATAAAATAAGCACCCTAGTGCCGCAAAATGCGTAATTAAAAAGGTGAGCGCCGTTAATCCAGCATGGTATTTTGCTAATTGATATTGTAATTGATAAAATTGACGAGCAATGGTGCTAACGCTCGCTTGATAAGCATCAACCATTTGATAAACCACTAACTCTCTGATAGCACCAAAGCCGGTGACTAATTCCAATTTCAGCCGGCTCTCGAGATCTGATTTTTCACTACCAATATTCCGCGCCAAATAAAAACTCAATAATGGCAGTGCCAGTCCAACTAAGCTAAAAGCGACTACCATGATTAATGCCACCATTGGCGAAATCATCGCTAAGCCTAAACAAACTAACGGCGCACTTATCAATGCAACAATTATTGGTAATAGCACGCGTAAGTAAAAGTTATCCAGTTGGTCAATGTCTTGCTGTAACCGTGCCAGTAAATCACCAGAACGTAGTTCTATGCGGTAATAGGGTAATAATGGTTCCAGTTGTTGATAAAAATAATGCCGTAGCTGAGCTAAAGCATTAAATGTCGCCCGGTGGGTCAGTAGTCGCTCGCCATAACGACCAGCACTGCGAACAATGGCTAAAAATCGGATCACCGCCGCGGGAGTAAAATAGTTAACACTGGTGCCAGTGGTGCCAGCAATCGCCATC
>JABSRS010000463.1 GCA_013214885.1 Gammaproteobacteria bacterium | reverse complement strand
TAGCAAAAATAAGATAATCTATTATATGCGAAGCATCTGTCCACTGGCGAAACAGATAGTTGTTTTTAAAAAAGTGATTATGACCAAATGCAGCATGAGCTATGACCATAGTTTGCATAGTCATGGTGTTTTCTTCCATTAAATAAGCGATACAGGGGTTGGAATTGATCACAATTTCATAAGCCAGCCCCATTTCGCCACGTTGATAGCTTTGTTGAGTCTTGATGAATTTCTTGCCATAACTCCAATGGCTATACCCAATGGGCATACCAACGCTAGAATAGGCATCCATCATCTGTTCTGAAGTGATCACTTCAATCTGATTTGGGTAGGTGTCCAATCGATACTGTGCCGCTACGTCTTTGATTACCTGATGGTATAACTCTAATTTTTCAAAGTTCCAATCGGGACTATCATCAAGGGGAGCCGTTTTAGTCATTATCATTTCCTTATGTCAGCTGTTTTTGAAACAACTCTCTAAATACTGGATAGACATCGCCCGCTTGTTTGATGTGTTTGATGGCAAATTGCGGGTATTTTTGTGCCAATATTTGGTATTGCTGCCACAGTGACTGGTGAGCGCGATTAGTGATTTCAATATAACTAAAGTGCCGGGTCACTGGTAAGATCTTTTGATTTAAAATGGCTTGGCAAAGTGGTGTATCATCTGCCCAATTATCACCATCAGAAGCCTGGGCGACATATATATTCCATTGGTCGTTCGGGTAGCGTTTTTGTTGAATTTGATGCATTAACTTTAATGCGCTAGAGACAATGGTGCCACCCGTTTCTTGGGAATAAAAAAATTCATTTTCGTCAACTTCTTTTGCTTGGGTATGATGCCTAATGTAGACAACATCGATTTTTTTATAGCGCCGTGATAAAAATAGATACAACAATATGTAAAATCGTTTGGCAATTTCTTTGGTCGGTTGATCCATCGAACCCGAAACATCCATGATACAAAACATCACCGCTCTAGAAGAAGGCACCGCTTGTTTGCTGTAATTATTAAACAACAGATCAAAATCATCAATAAAGGGAACTTTGGCTATTTTTTGTTTTAGCAGCACTATTTGCTCATTCAATTGGTTAACTTGCGCATGGGGAGGCGAGGAGAGTGCCGTTAGTTCATCGAGCCGTTGTTGTAATAGCCTAAGCTCTCGACGTTCAGGTCCCGACATCACAATGCGTCTGGCCAGGGACTTTCTAAGCGAACGAACGACATTGATATTGTTGGGCAACCCAGCAGAGGTAAACCCACAACGCACCGTTTTATATTCTAAAATATTATTAACTTTGTTTTTCTGCAAATTTGGCAGTTCAAGATCTTCAAATAACAGCTCTAAATACTCATCCTTTGAGATCTCAAACTGAAATTGATCAGCACCTTCACCAGAATCACTAGCGTCGCCGTTACCTGTTCCCTGTCCCTGTCCCGACGGAGGCTTTGAGATGTGATCGCCAGCTTGATACTGATCATTACCAGGTAGCACTTGCTCTCTGATCCCGCCATCGCCGTGATGAAAAAAAGGTTCACCGAGATCACGACTTGGGATCGTGATACTCTCACCCGATGTTACATCGGTGACACTTCGGCTGGTCACAGCATCAGCAACAGACTGCTTGATCTGTTTTTTGTAACGCCGCATAAAACGTTGTCGATTGACCGAACTCTTATTCTTGCCATTGAGTCTACGGTCGATAAAATGTGCCATATCGCCTCCTATACTCAGCTATGAAGATTTCCGAACCCTTAAGTACCATTCAGTTAACAGCCTAACTTGTTTTTGGGTATAGCCTTTATCGGTCATTCGCTCAACAAAATCGGCATGCTTTTGTTGGTCGTCCGTTGACGTTTTATTGTTAAATGAGATAACGGGTAATAAGTCTTCGGTATTCGAAAACATTTTCTTTTCGATAACCGTTCTGAGCTTTTCATAACTAGTCCATGAGGGATTGTTACCTGAATTATTAGCTTTAGCGCGGAGCACAAAATTGACGATTTCATTTCTGAAATCTTTTGGATTACTAATGCCAGCAGGTTTCTCAATTTTTTCCAATTCGTCGTTAAGCGCGCCGCGGTCAAATAACTGACCCGTTTCAGGATCGCGATATTCTTGATCCTGAATCCAAAAATCGGCATAGGTGACATAACGATCGAAGATATTTTGACCATACTCAGAATAGGACTCTAAATACGCGGTTTGGATCTCTTTACCGATAAAATCGATGTATTTAGGAATGAGATAGCCTTTTAAATGCTCAAGATACTTTTCAGCAAGCTCTTCAGGGAATTGCTCTCGTTCAATCTGTTGCTCAAGGACATAAAACAAGTGAACGGGATTTGCTGCCACCTCATTGTGATCGAAATTGAAC
>JABSRS010000462.1 GCA_013214885.1 Gammaproteobacteria bacterium | reverse complement strand
CATCAAATACCTTCGCTACCCGCTCAAAAGCGAGTAACTTTTGCATTTGACGCAGCTGCGTTGGTGCTGTTCGGGGTTCAAACCATGGGTATAGACTATCGACAAATTGCTGTTCAGGGATCACACTAAGCCCGTCTTGGCCTTTCGCTAAGGCATTGCCGATGCACGAAATCAATTCGGGCTCGGTTTCATAGTTACGGCCACTGCGACGACCAATCACCACCACCGATTCACCAGAGGTCATATTAGTGGGCAAATGTTTAACATGATCGACACTAACCGTGGTACAGCTAATCACTAGCAGCACAGTACAGCCGCCGAGCACAAATTTACAATATCCTTGGTTATTCATTATTATGCGACTCCTATTGAGCAAAGTAAGCTAGCGGAATATGTCTAGGGTTGCACGACCAGTGTTTGATGTACCTTGCCGCGCTGACCCATCCATGCCTGAATTTCAGGAACATGCCGAAAACGCAATGATAAGCCAGCGCCCACATCTCTTAACGCAATAATCAGCGCCTCGTTGAGTGCAGTTTTATCCGATTTCATAAACTCAGTGGGGGTCTTGCCGTATGCGGTTATTATCCAGTCGGCAAGTAGACTGCCCCGTGCATCATAGACTTTCATGTTGTACTTGATCCACACTTCATACATCTTGATTTTTGTTTCTTCTGGTACATTAAATTGAAACTCTTCGACACTTGGTTCGAAAAACAAATCGACGACGTCTTCGCTACTGGCGTTAATTTCTGGGACCCCAATAACCTTGCTAAACATTGCTGGGAGCACGGTATTAAATAATTTCATCTGCGCCCTGCCAATGCTGATCTCCCAGTCGTTGCGTTCTTCTTCTTGTTCAACATAGCGATAAGTCTTAAACGGCTCGTTATAAACTACCCCGACGGTTAGCGGCAATATATTAATCACTGGCCGAGGGAAGTCGCCCTCGACCTCAAGCGTATTGCTACAGCCGATCACCGTGATAAGCGTTAGGGCCAATAGACAATTTTTGAGCAGGTCCGTTACAGTGGTTTTATATTGTGACATTAGGTAATCTCCATTAGGGTCTAAAGTCATTGAGACCAATAAATGTGCCACCATTGCGATAAGTTAGCTCACGCATCAGGGTGGCAAATCGAATCCCAGTGCCTTGCTGGTGCTTCGCGCGCATAAATTGCACTGGGAAACCCACCGCATGAATCCGCACCAATCTTTGATCGCTTTGATTGACTTGGTTGATTCGTTCCACCGTGGCTAATACCTGATGGATGGAACGGCCTGAAAATTCGTCGCCCATGACATAGAGACTGATCTTCTTGTCTTGATTGACAAAGGTCCGAATGGCTTTCTGAATACCTTCCACCGGACTACTATTGCTAAAGGGGTTCCATTGACGCAACCGTTTGATAATCGCCGAACGCCGAGCTGGAGAATCGGGGATCCAGCGACGTCGATAGTTACTGAACATGTAACTGCCCATATCGTTGATGATCTGGATCCCTTTAACCTTAGGATATATATTGAGGGTGGCAATGATCTCTTCCTGCAATCGTGGCCACGCGTAGTTAAACATGCTGCCTGAGGTATCAATAATAAAAATAAGATATTCACTATCAACAGGGATCCCGCCAACCAAGTCGTTTTTACTTTGATAATTTAAGCCTAACAACCGTTGCATTTCTGCCGAGAGGTTCTGTACCGCGAGTGCGAGACGCCCCTTGTCATCTGCACTAACGATCGCTGCTTTACTTTGCTGAGCATATTGCGCCCTGAGTGTGGCTAGTTTGGTTTTTAGCACCGCTAGACGCTGTTGGTTAAGCGAAACCTGTTGCTGTCTGCTGGTAAGATCGCGATTGAAAACCTTGTGTTGACCACGAATGCTAAACAGACTCTGTTGCAGATCGGCGATTTGCGCACTATTGTTTTGCGTCGTTTGCTCTAACACCACTGGGCTCATCGATTTGGTGATCATAAGCAGTAAAATTATCGCACCGAAGCCACAGCAAATTACATCGAGGAAAGCGAGGGAAGATTCTTCTGCATGGCGACGTTTATTTCTTCTCATCTAGATATCTCCTATGGCCAATCTCGTGATGGGCTCATGAATGAACCCGAGCTATATTGCGCTAATTTCCAAAAAGCCGACGCAGCGATGGGATCCCCTTCCATCGGC
The DNA here is from genome assembly GCA_013214885.1 of Gammaproteobacteria bacterium. Lineage (GTDB taxonomy): Bacteria > Pseudomonadota > Gammaproteobacteria > Enterobacterales > Psychrobiaceae > Psychrobium. The sequence goes on along the minus strand of JABSRS010000462.1, from coordinate 495 downwards.
CATAATAAAATATTAACCGGGATCCCTTGAGGCAGCGTATTAACGGCACGTTCAAACAGGCGCTCGCGATCCTTGCCACTAATCGTGTTGCCAGAAATATTGAGTCCACCCTGAGTTGGCAAGCTGTCGGTCAATAAGATTATATTGTCGGGCAAAGGGTCTAACTGACTAACCTGACGAAATGCCGCTTCTAGATTGGTACCGCCACTCGGGATGATTTGGTGGAGATTACCGATGGCCTGTTGTAACTGTTGTTGATCTGAAATGTTGAGCCAGCGATCGATTGGCGCATTGGTCACGGTATTTGTTTCACCGTTAAAGCTGTAAAGCTGAAACTGGCTTTGCAATGGGAATTTAGCCAGCAGCCATTCAATCGCTTTAATCGCTCGCTGCCATTTCGCGGCATGCTTCTTGGTCTCGTCAGCCATGTTTCTGCGCCGGATAACATTAACGATACTCTGATCGAGCATACTGGCAGAGGTATCGAGCAAGATC